>NZ_CAXPXK010000097.1:0-27035 GCF_964221125.1 Alloalcanivorax sp. | reverse complement strand
GGCCGGTGCAACCGGCCGGCAGGATCCCAGAGGCGTCGTTAACAAGTCGCTTTTAAAGGTCTCTGGAATCCTGCCGGCAAGCCGCGCTTGCCTTTCGCGGGCGGGGCCCGCTCCCACAAGGCAGCCTAACGCGGTGCGTAATCGAACACGTCGGAGTGGATGTTCTTGGCCGGCACGCCTTCGGCTACCAGGTCGTCGAAGACCGACCAGGCCATGGCCGGGGAGCCGCCCACATAGAACAGCGGCGCCAGCGGTTCGGCCAGGGCTTCCAGGGCGGCTTCGTGGACCAGGCCCTGGGCGTGGCCGGGGCGGCTCATATCCGACAGCGCGGTGACCGCGTGGAAATCCGCCAGCCGGCGGCGCCACTGCGCCGGCAGGTCCGGCAGGTAGAGATCTTCCTCCACGCGGGCGCCCCAGAACAGGCGCACCGGGTGCGGGTAGTCCAGCTCGATCAGCCGCTCGATCATCGCCTTCACCGGCGCGAACCCGGTGGAGCCGCAGATGAACCACAGCGGCCGGTCCAGGGCCCGGTCGATAAAGCGGCGGCCGCCGGGCAGGCTCACGGTCACCGTGGCCCGATCGTTCAGGTCCGCCATGATGGCGTGGGCGGCGCTGTTGTCGTCGCCGTGGCGGACGTGCAGTTCCAGATCCCGGCCACCGGGCGGATTGGCGATGGAGAACGGATACTCGCCGTGGGGCAGCACCAGCGTCAGGTACTGGCCGGCGTGCCAGCGTATTGCCTTACCGGCGGGCAGGCGCAGCCATACGCGGGTCACGTCGTGGTTGAGCGGCTCGCGCTCGATAATCTGGCATTGCACTTGGTGCACGGGCAGTTCGCCCGGTGCGGTCGTTTCTGGCACGTCGATCTCGCAATCGCTGATCGGAATGGCCACGCAGTATAGCACCCGGTCGGCACCGGGTTCGTGGGCGTGGATGATGTCGCCGCTGCCGCCGTGGCGTACCGCCCCGGCCGTCAGGCGGCCCTGGCAGCGCAGGCAGACGCCGTTGCGGCAGGCGTGTGGAAAACCGAAGCCCGCTTCGCGGGCCGCGGTGAGAATGGGGACATCCGGCGGGCAGTTCAAGACATGACGGCCGTTGATCCCCACGCGGAAGGTCATAAACGGGGTTCGGCTCAGCCGGCCACGCCCACGAACAGGGCGACGATGCAGCCCATGCCGAAGAACCACACCAGGGAGCGGGCGCTGGCCCAGTCGGCGATGTAGCAGATGCCGAACAGCACCCGGCTGAGCACGAACGCCAGTGCGATGCCGTCGATGGTGGCCTGCGGCGCGGTGCCGGCCAGGTGGGCGATGATCACCGCCGCGGCGAAACCGGGCAGAATCTCGAAGCTGTTCTGCTGCGCCCAGTGGGCGCGCTTGCGGGCGCCGCTCAGTTTTTCCAGAAACTCGCGGGGGTTCTTGTTCTCGTTGAGACCGAAGCCGCCCTGGAACTTGGCGAAGCCGGTGAAGGCATAGGGCAGCAGAATCGCCGCCAGAACACACCAATACGCTAACGTCATTGTTATCCGCCTCTTCTTTGTTTGTGGGTGCGGGCTTTGCCCGCGCCTACAGTCGCTATATTCCGGGCCGCGATCAATGACCGGATTGTAATGTCTGTTCAATCAGGGCAAAGCGGTCCTGGCCCCACACCAGGCGGCCGTTGACGCGGAAGCTGGGCACGCCCCAGCTGCCGGCGGCCACCATGGCTTCCCGGTTGGCCTCGGCGTCGCGCTGCCACTGGTCGTCGTCCAGCCAGCGGCGTGCCCGGTTCCAGTTCATGCCCGCCGCCGTGACCAGCTTGCGCAGGCCGGCGTCGCTGGCCGCGTCCACGCCCTGGCTCCAGATGCCTTCGCCGGCGTGCAGCAACCATTCGCGCAAACGGCCCTCTTTCTCCGCGAACGGCCACAGCGCCATGCAACGCTCCACGCCCTTGCCCAGCGGGTCGCAGGCGCGGCCGAACGGCACCTCGTGAAGGCGCGCCTCGCGGGCGGCGTCGGTGAGGATGTAGAAGCGCTTGGCGCGCGGCACGCTCAGCCCGCGCATTACCATCGGCAGCACCGGGCGCAGCCGCAGCGTCAGGCCGTAGTGGTCGGCCAGGGCGTAGGCGCGGGGCAGGGCGATATAGGAATAGGGGCTGCGGAACGAGAAGAACATCTCCAGCTCCGGCCGCGTTTCACCGTCGTCGGCCGGGGCCGCCGGGGCGCCGGGCAACAGTGCCTGTTTGGCGCGGCCGTAATCCAGCGGCCAGGGACCGCCGCCCTGGCCCAGGGTCTCCAGGCGGCGGGCTAGGTGGTCCAGGCGCTCCAGGCTCCAGTACCACTCGCCGCCGTAGTGCAGGGTGCCGGTGAGGTAGTGGCCGTCCTTGAGGAACTGGTCGCGGCGCGCTTCCAGGGCCAGCTGGGCCTGGTCCTCGGGCTGCTGGCCGTGGTCTTTCACCAGCCGTTGCAGGGCCTCCTGGTCGCCGCGCCAGAGCGCGTCGGACAGCGCGTGGGCCAGGCTCCAGAAGCGCTCGTCGTGTTCGTGTTTGAGCAGGCAGCGGGTGGCCGCCAGGGCGGTCTCCCGGTCGGGGATGCGCCAGTCCGCCGGGAAGCTCAGATCGTGCAGCCCGGCCAGGGCGGCGGCGTCCCGGGGCGCCAGCTCGCGCAGCATGTCCGGCTCCGGGTACATGGAGCGGTCCAGGTAGAGCATCACCCGGGGGGTGACGCGCACGCCGAAGTGCTCGGCGAAGCGCGGCAGCACCTGGGCCAGCAGCCAGGAGTAGGGGTCGTCGATGCGGAAGTAAAAGGTCGCCTCGTGGGGGCGGCCGCGCAGGCGCCGCCGCCACTCCGCCAGCCGGTGGCGCCAGCGTTGGGTGCCGGCGCCGGTGATCAGGCCGGCCGCGACCGGCATCAATTTGCGCTGTAGGCGGCTCATGGCGGTTCCTTCCCTGTGGTCGCTGTGTCTGGGTTTACTCGCCGATCTGGCTGAGATCGCGCACCGCGCCGCGGTCGGCGCTGGTGGTCAGGGCGGCGTAGGCCTTCAGGGCCGTGGACACCTTGCGTTGGCGCATCTCGCGGGGGCGCCAGGCGAGCTTGCCGCTGGCGTCCATTTTTTCCCGGCGCTGGGCCAGCTCGGCGTCGTCCACGCGCAACTGGATGGTGCGGTTGGGGATGTCGATGTCAATCCTATCGCCCTCGCGGACCAGGCCGATGGCGCCCTGTTCGGCGGCCTCCGGCGAGGCGTGGCCGATGGACAGCCCGGAGGTGCCGCCGGAGAAACGGCCGTCGGTGAGCAGCGCGCAGCTTTTGCCCAGACCCTTGGATTTCAGGTAGCTGGTGGGGTAGAGCATTTCCTGCATGCCCGGGCCGCCTTTCGGACCCTCGTAGCGGATCACCACCACGTCGCCGGCGACGATTTCGTCACCGAGGATGGCGCGCACCGCCGAATCCTGTGACTCGAACACCCGCGCCCGGCCGCTGAAGGTGAGGATGGAATCGTCCACGCCGGCGGTTTTGACGATGCAGCCGCGCTCGGCGATGTTGCCGTACAGCACCGCCAGGCCGCCGTCGCGGCTGTAGGCGTGTTGCAGATCGCGGATGCAGCCCCCGGCGCGGTCGGTGTCCAGGCTCTCCCAGCGGGTGTCCTGGCTGAACGCGGTCTGGGTGGGGATGCCCGCCGGGCCGGCGGTGAACATCTTTCTCACGCCGGCGTCGCCGGTCAGCATCACGTCGTAATGTTCCAGTGCTTCGGCCACGCTGGCCGAATGCACCATGGGCAGGTCGCGGTGCAGCAGGCCGGCCCGGTCCAGTTCGCCGAGAATGCCCATCACACCGCCGGCCCGGTGCACGTCTTCCATATGGTATTGCTGGGTGGCCGGCGCCACCTTGCACAGGCACGGCACCTTGCGGCTGAGCCGGTCGATGTGCTCCATGGTGAAGTCCACGCCGCCTTCCTGGGCCGCCGCCAGCAGGTGCAGCACGGTGTTGGTGGAGCCGCCCATGGCGATGTCCAGGCTCATGGCGTTCTCGAACGCCTTGAAGGAGGCGATGTTGCGCGGCAGCACGCTCTCCATGTCCTGCTCGTAATAGAGCTTGGCCAGATCGACGATGCGGCGGCCGGCTTCCAGGAACAGCTCGCGGCGGTCGGCGTGGGTGGCCAGCAGCGAGCCGTTGCCGGGCAGCGACAGGCCCAGCGCCTCGGTCAGGCAGTTCATCGAGTTGGCGGTGAACATGCCGGAGCAGGAGCCGCAGGTGGGGCAGGCGGAGCGTTCCACCTCGGCCACGGTGGCGTCGTCCACCTTGTCGTCGGCGGCCATCACCATGGCGTCCACCAGGTCCAGCTTGTGCTCGCCCAGTTTGGTCTTGCCGGCTTCCATGGGGCCGCCGGAGACGAAGATCACCGGAATGTTCAGGCGCATGGCGGCCATCAGCATCCCCGGGGTGATCTTGTCGCAGTTGGAGATGCACACCAGCGCGTCGGCGCAGTGGGCGTTGACCATGTACTCCACCGAGTCGGCGATGATGTCGCGGCTGGGCAGTGAGTAGAGCATGCCGTCGTGGCCCATGGCGATGCCGTCGTCCACCGCGATGGTGTTGAACTCCTTGGCGATGCCGCCGGCCTTTTCCACTTCCCCGGCCACCAGCTGGCCCATGTCCTTCAGATGCACGTGCCCGGGCACGAACTGGGTGAAGGAGTTGGCGATGGCGATGATCGGTTTGCCGAAGTCATCGTCCTTCATGCCGGTGGCGCGCCAAAGCGCCCGGGCGCCGGCCATGTTGCGGCCGTGGGTGGTGGTGCGGGAGCGGTACTGGGGCATGGTGGTCTCTTCGCTTTCGGATCGGAAAGCGAGGATTGTAGCGCACCCCGGGCGAAAGGCCGATATGCGTGCGCTATCCGCTAGAGACGCTTGACGAACACCTTGGAATTGCGCTGCCAGTTGTAGAGCTGCTGCCGCTGCTCGGGCAGGGCTTCCACGCCGGCCGGGTCGAAACCCTGCTCGCGGAACCAGTGGGCGGTGTGGGTGGTGAGCACGAACAGGGTTTTCAGGCCCTGCTCCCGGGCGCGCCGTTCCAGGTAGCGCAGCATCTGCAGGCCGCGCTCGCTGTTGCGGTAGTGCGGGTGCACGGCCACGCAGGCCAGCTCGCCGGTGTGGTCGGCGGCGAACGGGTAGAGCGCCGCGCAGGCGATCACCATGCCGTCCCGTTCGATGATCACGAAGCGCTGGATTTCGTTTTCCAGCAGTTCCCGCGAGCGGCGCACCAGGACGCCGTTCTGCTCCAGGGGTTCGAGCAGTTCAAGGATGCCGCCGACGTCGTCGATGCGGGCGCCGCGCAGGGTCTCGTAGGTTTCCCGGGTGACCATGGTGCCGCAGCCGTCGCGGGTGAACAGCTCCTTGAGCAGGGCGCCGTCTTCGCTGGCGTCGAGCAGGTGGGCCCGCGCCACGCCGTTGCTGGCGGCGTGGTAGGCGGCGGTGAGCTGGCGTTCCACGGCGCTGTCGGTGAAGCGCTCCTCGCCCAACAGCCGGCCGGCTTCCTGGGGCGACAGCTCGCGCAGCAGGCGCTGTTCGCTGTCCTCGATGCGGATGCCGTCGCCGAGCACGATCATCTTGTCGGCGCTCAGGGCGATGGCGGCGGTGGAGGCCACGTCCTCTGCGTTCAGGTTGAACAGTTCGCCGGTGGGCGAGCTGCCCAGCGGCGACAGCAGCACCACGTTGCCGGCGTCCATCTGCTGGCGGATGGCCTCCACTTCGATGCGCCGCACCTCGCCGGTGTGCTGGTAGTCAAAGCCGTTGCGCACGCCCACCGGTTTGGCGATCACGAAGTTGCCGCTGATCAGCTGGATCGCGGCGTTGTGCATCGGCGAGTTGGCCAGCCCCATGGAGAACAGGCCTTCCAGCTTCAGGCGCAGGGCGCCCACCGCCGCCATCACCGCTTCCAGGGCGTTGCTGTCGGTGATGCGGGTGTGGTGTTCGAAGCGGCTTTCCAGGCCGGCGGCTTCCAGCCGCTGGCTGATCTGCGGCCGGGCGCCGTGCACCAGCACCAGCTTGACGCCCAGGGCGTTAAGCAGCGCCAGGTCGTGCACCAGGGTGGGCAGGCGCGGGGTGTCCAGTACCTCGCCGCCGAGCAGCACCACGAACGTGCGCCCGCGGTGGGCGTTGATGTACGGCGACGAATTACGGAACCAGTTGACCTGGTCGCTGGCGCTGGGGGTGCTGGGCACGGGATTCTCTGGGCTCGATGACATTGGGGGAGTATAGCCACCGCCGGGCGGTGCGGACCAGATCAGATTCAGCAGGCAAGGCCTGTGGGAGCGGGCAGGGCCCGCTCCCGCCAGAGCCGCCTAAGCGCCGAACAGACCTTTGAAGAAGAAGAAGAACAGAATTGAAAGCAGCGCGCCGGCCGGCAGTGTCACCACCCAGGAGGTAAAGATGGTGCCCACGGTGCGCAGGTTCAGCGAGCCGATGCCGCGCGCCATGCCGACGCCGAGCACCGCGCCCACCAGGGTGTGGGTGGTGGAGATCGGCAGGCCGGTGCCGGACGCCAGCACCACGGTGGTGGCGGCGCCCAGCTCGGCGGCGAAGCCGCGGCTGGGGGTCAGGGCGGTGATCTTGGTGCCCACGGTGGCCATCACCCGGGCGCCGAGAATCGCCAGGCCGAACACGATGCCCATGGCGCCGACCAGCAGGATCCAGCTGGGCATGGCGGCTTCTTCGCCGACCTGGCCGCCGCTGGAGATCACGCTGTTGATCGCGGCCAGCGGGCCGACCGCGTTGGCCACGTCGTTGGAGCCGTGGGCGAAAGCCATGGCGCAGGCGGTGAAGATCATCAACACGGCGAAGATGCGCTCCACCGAGTGGAAACGGAAATCCTTGTCGGCTTCCAGGTCCGGCTGGATGCGGCTGAGGATGCTGGCGCCGATGACCGCCACCAGCACGCCGCCGACCACCGCCCAGCCCAGGCTGGCGGCGAAGGTGATATCCAGGCCGATATGCTTGAGGCCCTTGACCAGGGTCACGGCGGTCATCACGTAACCGACCATGAACATATAGAAGGGCACCACTTTCTTGGCGCGCTGGAAGGGGTCGTCGTGGTTGAGCACCAGACGTTGCACGCTTTTGATCAGGAAGAAGGAGATAAACCCGGCGAGCAGCGGCGAAGTCACCCAACTGGCGACGATGGTGCCGACCTTGTCCCAGTGCACCGAATCCATGCCCACGCCGACGGCGGCGAAACCGACGATGGCGCCGACAATGGAGTGGGTGGTGGACACCGGCCAGCCGAACCAGGACGCCACCACCAGCCAGATGCCCGCCGCCAGCAGCGCCGACAGCATACCGTAGACCAGATAGTGCGGTGTCTCGCTGAAGACGCTGGCGTCGACGATGCCTTTGCGCACCGTGGCGGTCACCTCACCGCCGGCCAGATAGGCGCCGGCGAACTCGAAGACGATGGCGATCATCACCGCCTGCCCGACGGTGAGAGCGCCCGCCCCCACCGAGGTGCCCATGGCGTTGGCCACGTCGTTGGCGCCCACGCCCCAGGCCATAAGAAAACCGACCGCGCCGGCGATAATCAGCATCAGCATGCTGTGTTCGAGCATCCACTCCATAGCGAACCTCTGGTCAGGGTGCTTGGGTCAGGCTTTAGCGGGCCAGCAGTAGTTGCAGGCGGCCGCCCACTTTTTGGGCGCGGTCGGCCAGATCGCCGATCCACTCGATGATTTTGTACAGGAAGATCACGTCCACCGGCGGCAGCTCGGATTCCAGCTTGAACAGTTCCGAACGGATCTGGATCTGCTGCTCGTCGTTGGCCCGTTCCAGCCGGTCCAGGTCCTCGATCAGCTCCTCGACCAGCTGGATCTCGCGGCCGCTGAAGCCGGTTTCCACCAGTTCGTCGAGTTCGTTGATCGCTTTCTGGGCCTGGGCCGAGGTCTCGATGGCGCCTTGCAGATAGACGTTCATGGCCTCGGCGATGGGCTGCGGAATGGCCATTTGCCGGCCCAGCATCAGGCCGGCGATGTCCTTGGCCTTGTTGGCCACCTTGTCCTGGACGCTCACCAGCTCCAGCAGGTCGGTGCGGGACACCGGCAGGAACAGGCTTTTCGGCAGATTGAGGCGGAATTCTTTTTTCAGGGTGTCCGCCTGGTTTTCCAGGTCGGCGATGCGCTGACGGGCGGCCTTGGCCTTTTCCCAGTCGTTACTGCTGACCCCGGCGAAGAACTCGCCCAGGCCCAGTGCGCATTCGTGCACGGTGTCGTAGTGCTGTTGCAGCGGTTTGATCGGTGAGCGGCCGAACAGGCCGGCGATCGAGCTTCCGAAGGACATGGGGCTACCCTGTAACGGAACGGTCATAATGTTGGGGCGCGAGTATAGAGGGAAGCCTCGATCAATTCCAACGCCCCGCCCGGAGCCCGCCTGGGCGGGCCTGGTTCAGGTTCCTCCGGAACGGGGATGGCGGCAAGTGCCGGCTCGGTCTACAGTAATCGGCAAACGGATCTAGACAATCAAAAGACGGGGGACTACCACCGTGAATGCCAGCGCCGTTCCCGCGCATTTGCGCGGCCAGGAAGTGGACGTTCGCTGGGTGATGCGCGAATTGCTCGACGAGCAGCGCGTGACCCGGGAAGAGTTCAACGTTATTTCCACCACGCCCAGGGAAAACAAGGAACTCAACTGGCACCCGTTGCAGGTGGTGGCCAAGTACCGTCTGGTGGACCGCGCCCACGGCCAGCGCATCATGGATATGGAATTCCTCAGCGACTGGCTGGCGGCGAAAAGCGACCTGACCCTGTACCACATCGACCCGCTCAAGGTGGACGTGGACCAGATCACCCGGGTGATGAGTTACGCCTTCGCCGAACGGCACGGCATCGTCGCCGTGGAAAGCCACCGCGACCGGGTGGTGGTGGCCTGCGATCAGCCCTTCAAACCGGACTGGCAGGAGCATCTCAAGCAGGTGCTGGGCGACCGCGCCCTGGAGGTGGTGTTCGCCAACCCGGAGCAACTGCGCCGCTACCGCATCGAGTTCTACAACCTGAGCCGCTCGATCGCCGGCGCCGCCCGCAGCGGCGGCCAGGAGCTGTCCGGCATCACCAACTTCGAGCAGCTGCTGGAAGTGGGCAAGGGCCACCCGGACGCCGACGACCAGCACATCGTCAATATCGTCGACTGGATTCTGCAGTACGCGTTTTCCCAGCGCGCCAGTGACATCCACCTGGAGCCGCGCCGGGACCTGGGCAAGATGCGCTTCCGCATCGACGGCGTGTTGCACGACGTCTACGAGCTGCCGGCCACCATCATGGCGGCGGTCACCAGCCGGCTGAAGATCCTGTCGCGGCTGAACGTGGCCGAGAAGCGCAAACCCCAGGACGGCCGCCTGAAGACCAAGTCCCCGGACGGCGACGAAGTGGAGCTGCGTATCTCCACCCTGCCCACCGCCTTCGGCGAAAAGATGGTGATGCGGGTGTTCGACCCGGACGTGCTGGTGCGCAGCTTCTCGCAGCTCGGCTTCAGCAAGGAGGACTACCAGCACTGGCAGGCGATGACCGCCCACACCCACGGCATCGTGTTCGTCACCGGCCCCACGGGCTCGGGCAAGACCACCACGCTCTATTCCACCCTCAAGCAGCTGGCCACCAGCGAAGTGAACGTCTGCACCATCGAGGATCCGATCGAAATGGTGGAGCCCAGCTTCAATCAGATGCAGGTGCAGGCCAACATCGAGGTGGGCTTCTCCCAGGGCGTCAAGGCGATGCTGCGCCAGGACCCGGACATCATCATGATCGGTGAGATCCGCGACCTGGCCACCGCGGACATGGCGATCCAGGCGGCGCTCACCGGCCACCTGGTGCTCTCCACCCTGCACACCAACGACGCCCCCTCGTCGATCACCCGGTTGGCGGACCTGGGCGTGCCGTCCTATTTGATCTCTGCCACCGTGATCGGCGTCATGGCCCAGCGCCTGGTGCGCACGCTCTGCCCGCACTGCAAGACCGAGACCCGCCCCGACGAGGCGGCCTGGCAGGAACTGGTGCGCCCCTTCAAGATGAGCGTGCCGGACACCGTCTGCCAGCCGGTGGGCTGCCTGGAGTGTCGCGGCACCGGCTACCTGGGGCGTATGGGTGTCTACGAGACCATGCCGCTGCACGGCACCCTGAAGGGCATGGTGGGGCGCAACGCGGATCTCGAGGCGATCACCCGGCAGGCCATCAAGGGCGGCATGAAACCGCTGCGCATCAGCGGCGCGCAGAAAGTGGCCAAGGGGCTGACCACCATCGAAGAGGTGCTGCGCGTCACGCCCTCCCAGGACGTCCTGCTTTAGGGGGCGGCGAGTGGCGCACTGCGTTAACATTGGCGTTTTCCGCTTTGCCCGTGGACAATACCGGCCATGACTGATCCGGACTATTCCGGCCTGCCCGACGAACTCTCCGTGTTGGTGACCCGGCACTGGCAGCGGTTCCAGGAAGTGGGCCATGTTCTCCCCGACGCCCTTCTCAAAGACCTGCCCCGTGTCTGGGCGGGCTCCGATTACGTGGCGGAGCAATTCATTCGCGACGCGGACCTGGGGGGCTGGCTGGCCGGCTGCGCGCTCAAGGCGCGTCTCGAGCCCGGCCGTCTGGGCGAGGAGATCAGCCAGGCGGTGATGGCCTGTGACGACGAGGACGCCCTCAAGGCCACGCTGCGCCGCCTTCGCCACCGCCATATGGTGCGCCTGATCTGGCGGGACCTCACCGGGCTGGCGGACTACCACGCCACCGTGGCGGACCTGTCGTTGCTCGCCGACACCCTGATCGCCACCGCCCTGGAAAAGCTCTACCAGTGGGCCTGCGAGCGCAACGGCACGCCCCGCGACGAGCAGGGCCGGCCGGTCAAGCTGGTGGTGCTGGCGATGGGCAAGCTGGGCGCCCGTGAGCTGAACCTGTCCTCGGACATCGACCTGATCTTCGCCTACGAAGACGAAGGGGAGATCGAAGGCGAGCGCCGCAACCTCACCCACCACCAGTTTTTCCTGCGCCTGGGCCAGCAGCTGATCAAGGCCCTCGACCAGACCACCGGCGACGGTTTCGTATTCCGGGTCGACATGCGTCTGCGCCCCTGGGGTAAGAGCGGCGCCCTGGCGGTGGGCTTCGACGCCATGGAAAGCTACTACGAAAACCAGGGCCGCGAATGGGAGCGCTACGCGCTGATCAAGATGCGCCCGGTGGCCGGCGATCTGGACGCCGGCGCGCGCCTGATCGAGCGGCTCAACCCTTTCGTCTACCGCCGCTATATCGATTACGGCGCGTTCGAATCGCTGCGCGAAATGAAGGGCCTGATCGAGCGCGAGGTGAACCGCAAGGGCATGCAGGCGGACGTCAAACTGGGCGCCGGCGGCATCCGCGAAGTGGAGTTCATCGTCCAGGCGTTCCAGCTGATCCGCGGCGGCCAGCTGCCCAGCCTGCGCGACCCGAATCTGATGAAAGTGCTGCCGATGCTGGTGGAGGAGGGCATGCTGCCCGAGGACGTGGTCGCCGAACTGGCCGACGCCTATGTCTTTCTGCGCGACGTAGAGCACCGCCTGCAGGCGGTCAACGACCGCCAGACCCAGCGCCTGCCCGACGACGAACTGGGCTGGCAGCGGCTCACCTTCGCCATGGATTTCTCCGCCCGGGCGCCGTTCGAACGGGCGCTGCGCCGCCACCGGGAGCAGGTGCGCTACCACTTCAGCCAGGTGATCGCCGACCCCCAGCAGGAGGCGGAAGTGTCCGAGGGCGACCAGGAGCTGCTCGACCTGTGGCGGGGCGACGTGGACCGTGACGCCGCGGTGGCCCACCTGGAGGCGATCGGCGTCCAGCAGGCCGGCGAGGTGCTGGATCAGTTGGAGAATCTGCGCCATTCGCGCAGCGTCGAGAACATGCAGCGCATCGGCCGCGACCGGCTCGACAAGCTGATGCCGCTGCTGCTGGAAGCGCTCGGCTACCAGGGCCACGGCGCGGTCACCGCCGCGCGGCTGATCTCGTTCGTGGAATCGGTGCTGCGTCGCAGTGCCTATATCGCCCTGCTGGTGGAAAACCCGGGCGCGCTGACGCAGCTGGTGAAGCTGTCCGGCGCCAGCCCCTGGATCGCCGAGCGCCTGGCCCGCCATCCGGTGCTGCTCGACGAACTGCTCGACGTCAGCACCCTGTATTCACCGCCGGCCCGCTCGCAGCTGGACGACGAGCTGCGCCAGCAACTGCTGCGCGTGGCCGAGGACGACCTGGAACAGCAGATGGAGGTGCTGCGTAACTTCAAGCAGGCCCACCTGCTGCGCGTGGCGGCCTCCGAAGTCACCGAGGTGCTGCCGCTGATGAAGGTCAGCGACTACCTGACCTGGCTGGCGGAAAGCATTCTCAACCAGGTGGTGATGCTGGCCTGGGAACCCATGGTGGAGCGCCACGGGCGCCCGCTGCGCGACGACGGCCAGCCGTGCAGCCCGGACTTCGTGGTGGTGGGCTACGGCAAGCTCGGCGGCATCGAGCTGGGCCACAACTCCGACCTGGATCTGGTGTTCCTGCACGACGCCGCCAGCGGCGGCAGCACCGACGGCGACAAGCCGGTCTCCAACGAGCAGTTCTACGCCCGCCTGGGCCAGCGCATCGTGCACATTCTTTCCACCCGCACCATGAGCGGCCAGCTCTATGAAGTGGACACCCGGCTGCGGCCCAGCGGCAGCGCCGGGCTGCTGGTGTCGTCCATGGAAGCGTTCCGCAAATACCAGCTGCAGGACGCCTGGACCTGGGAGCATCAGGCGCTGGTGCGCGCCCGGGTGGTGGCCGGCTGCAACCGTGCCCGCCAGCGTTTCGAGGCGATCCGCGACGAGGTGCTGTGCCGAGAGCGGGACCAGGAGGCCCTGCGCGTGGACGTGCTCGCCATGCGCGACAAGATGGTCGATCACCTGGCCTCCAACCAGCCCGGCTGCTTCCATCTCAAGCAGGACCCGGGTGGTATCGTCGATATCGAATTTATGGTCCAATACGGGGTTCTACGATGGGCCTCCCGCCACGGTGAACTGACCCGTTTCACCGACAATGTGCGGCTGCTTGAAACCCTCGCCGCTCTGGAATTGATGCCGGCCCAGGATGCCGGCCTGCTTCGGGAAGCCTACCTGGCCTACCGGTCCGCGGCCCATCGCGCGTCACTGCGCAAGGAAAAGTCCATCGTCGGCGACGGTGAGTTCCGCGAATTGCGGGACGGCGTGCGGACGATCTGGCAACACTGGTTCGATCTTTCGAAATAACAGCTCTACCTGTGGATTGGGAGTGTGACCGCCATGTCGATGGCTCAACGAGACGGTTTTATCTGGCTGGACAATGAAATGGTGCCTTGGCGCGAAGCCAAGACCCATGTGCTGACCCACACCCTGCACTACGGCATGGGCGTGTTCGAAGGCGTGCGGGCCTACGAGACCGCCCGGGGCCCGGCCATTTTCCGGCTCAAGGAACACACCGACCGGTTGTTCAACAGCGCCCACATCCTGAACATGAAGATTCCTTACACCAAGGAACAGATCAACCAGGCGCAGATCGACGCGGTGCGCGAGAACAAACTGCCGCACGCCTATCTTCGCCCGATGGTGTTCTACGGCAGCGAAGGCATGGGCCTGCGCGCGCACAACCTGAAAGTGCACGTCATGGTCGCCGCCTGGGAATGGCCCGCCTACATGAGCCCGGAAGCCCTGGAGCTGGGCATCAAGGTGCGCACCTCCAGCTACACCCGGCACCACGTCAACATCACCATGTGCAAGGCCAAGGCCAACGGCAATTACATCAATTCCATGCTGGCCCTGAACGAAGCCCTGTCCGGCGGCGCCGACGAAGCGCTGCTGCTGGATAACGAAGGCTATGTGGCGGAAGGTTCCGGCGAGAACGTGTTCCTGATCCGCGACAAGGTGCTGTACACCCCGGAGCTGACCTCCTGCCTGGACGGCATCACCCGCAAGACCATCATCCAGCTGGCAGAGGAACACGGCTACACGGTGCGCGAGAAGCGCCTCACCCGCGATGAGTTCTACATCGCCGACGAGGCCTTCTTCACCGGCACCGCCGCGGAAGTGACGCCGATCCGCGAACTGGACGGCCGCATCATCGGTGAAGGCAAGCGCGGGCCGATCACCGAAGAGCTGCAGACCGTCTATTTCGATCTGGTGCGCGACAAGCACGACCGCCACCAGGAATGGCTGACCCACGTTTCCTGAGTGTCTGAAGCGCGGCGCCCACGCATCCTGGTCGTCGGCCCGTCCTGGGTCGGCGACATGGTCATGGCCCAGACGCTGTTCGCCGAACTGCAGCGGCAGCGGCCCTGCGACATTGATGTGCTGGCGCCGGCCTGGTGCCGGCCGCTGCTGTCGCGCATGCCGGAAGTGCGCCAGGCACTGGATCTGCCGTTCGGCCACGGCGAACTGAAGCTGCGCCAGCGGCGCGCCGAAGGCCGTGCCCTGCGCGGCGGCTACGACCGCGCCTTCGTGCTCCCCAATTCCCTCAAGTCCGCCCTGATCCCGTTCTGGGCCGGCGTTCCGGTGCGCACCGGCTGGCGTGGCGAAATGCGCTACGGCCTGCTCAACGACGTGCGCAAGCTGGACAAAGAGCGTTACCCCTTGATGGTGCAGCGCTTCGTGGCGCTGGCCCTGGACGCGGACGCGCCGCCGCCGGCCCTGGAAACGATCCAGCCGCCCCGGCTGCGCGTGGACAGCGACGCCGTGGCCGCCGCCCGCGCCGACCAGCGGCTCGCCGACGACCGCCCGGTGCTGGGGCTGTGCCCCGGCGCCGAGTTCGGCCCGTCCAAACGCTGGCCGGAATACCATTACGCCGCCGTGGCCCGCCACTGGATCGGGCAGGGCGGCCGGGTGTGGCTGTTCGGCTCCGGCAAGGACCGGCCGGTGGCCGAGCAGATTGTTGAAGCGCTGCCCGAGGCCCAGCGCGGCGAGGCGGCGATCCTGGCCGGCGCCACCAGCCTGGAGCAGGCGGTGGACCTGCTGTCGGTCACCGACGCGGTGGTCAGCAACGATTCCGGGCTGATGCACATCGCCGCCGCCCTGGGCCGGCCGCTGGTGGCGGTGTACGGTTCCACTTCACCCGGCTTTACGCCGCCGCTGGGCGAAGCGGTGGCGATTGAGCGGCTGGGGCTGGAATGCAGCCCCTGTTTCCAGCGCGAATGCCCGCTGGGCCACCTCAATTGTCTTCGCCAACTGGAGCCGGACCGGGTGATTCAGGCCCTGGCAAGGTTGCCGGGCGTGCCGCGATGAACCACGACGGACGGGCGGTATGCGTGTTCTGCTGATCAAAACCTCCTCCATGGGCGATGTGATCCACAGCCTGCCGGCGATCACCGACGCGGCGCGGGCGATCCCCGGCCTGCGGCTGGACTGGGTGGTGGAAGAGGGCTTCGCCGACCTGGCCGGCCGCCACCCGGCGGTGGAGCGGGTGCTGCCCTGCGCCCTGCGCCGCTGGCGCCGGCACCCCTGGCGCGCCCGCCGCAGCGGCGAGTGGACCACCTTCAAGAACGCCCTGCGCGAACGCGAGTACGACGCCGTGATCGACGCCCAGGGCCTGATCAAAAGCGCCTTTATCACCCGCCTGGCGCGCGGCCCCAAGTTCGGCCTGGATAAGGCCTCCGCCCGCGAGCCCTGGTCGGCGCTGGCGCTGGATCGGCCGCTGCCGGTGCCCCGCGACGGCCATGCGGTGACCCGGGTGCGGCAACTGTTCGCCGCCGCCCTCGGCTACACCGCCCCGGACAGCGCCCCCGATTACGGCCTGCGCCGCACCCGCGCGCCGCGCCCGCTGGCCGGGCCCGGCGCCGAGCTGGTGTTCTGCCACGGCACCACCTGGCCCACCAAACACTACCCGGAAGCCTATTGGCGCGCCCTGGCGGAACGGGCCGCCGGCGCCGGCCAGCGGGTGTGGCTGCCGTGGGGCAACGACACCGAGCGCGCCCGCGCCGAGCGCATCGCGCAAGGGCTGGCCGGCGTCGAGGTGCTGCCGCGCCTGTCCCTGTCCACGCTCACCGACCGGATGCTGGCCTGGGACGGCTTCGTCGCCGTCGACACCGGCCTGGCCCACCTGGCCGCCGCCGCCGGGCTGCCGGGCGTGGGGCTGTACGGCCCCACCGACCCGCGCCTGACCGGCGTCTGGGGGCCGCGTGCCCGCTCCCTGGCGGCGGAGTTTCCCTGCGCCCCCTGCGTGCAGGAAAAGTGCACCTATCAAGGCAACCTGGGCCAGGGGGTGAACCCGCCCTGTTTCAGCAGCCTCAAGCCGCACCGCGTCTGGCAGGCGTTGATGGAAGTCACAGCGGACGGAGCCGCCGACCGGGTGCCGGCCACGGGGGGCGGCCGATGAAGCTGGCGTTCCTGCTGTTCGAATACTTTCCCTACGGCGGCCTGCAACGGGACATGGTGGCGATCGCCACCAAGGCGCTGGAGCGCGGTCATCAAGTGACGGTGTTCACCCGCGCCTGGCACGGTGACCCGGCCCCCGTCGACGGCCTGGAAGTGCGCACGTTGCCGTCCGCCGCCCGCAGCAACCACGCCAGCGACGCGGATTTCGCGCGCCGCGTGACCACGCAGCTGGACGGCTTCGACCGGGTGGTGGGGTTCAACAAGATGCCGGGGCTGGACTGGTACTACGCCGCCGACGGCTGTCTGGCGGACCGCTACCAGGGCCTGAAGACATTACTGCCGCGCTACCGCAGCAAGCTGGCCATGGAAGCCGCCGTGTTCGGGGCGGACGCCACCACCGGGGTGCTCTCCATCTCGCCGCCGCAGAAGGCGCTTTACCAGCACCACTACGGCACCCCGGACGCCCGCTTCGTGTCGCTGCCGCCGGGCATCCGGCGGGACCGCGTTCAGCCCGCCGACCATCTGCACCGCCGCACCGTTCTGCGCGCCGAACTGGGCATCAGCGAAGTGACGCCGATGCTGCTGTTCGTGGGCTCCGGTTTTCGCACCAAGGGCCTGGACCGGGCCCTGCAGGCCCTGGCCGGGCTGCCCGGCGACGCCCGCCTGTTCGTGGTCGGCGAGGACAAGGCGGCGCCCTACCAGCGCCAGGCGCGGCGCCTGGGCCTGGAAGGGCGGGTGCACTTCATGGGCGGCCGCGACGACGTGCCGGCCTGGCTGTGGGCGGCGGACCTGCTGGTGCACCCGGCGTACGCCGAGAACACCGGCACCGTGCTGCTGGAAGCGGCCATCGCCGGCCTGCCGGTGCTGACCACCCGCGCCTGCGGCTACGCCGACTACATCCGCGACGCGGACCTGGGCCGGGTGCTCGAAGATCCCACCCCGGAGTCGCTGGCCGCCGCCGCGCGGGAATTGCTGGCCCTGGACCGGCCCGCCTGGTGGGAAAAGGCGGCCCGCTTCGCCGAGCAGGCGGACATCTACAGCCTCACCGACCACGCGGTGGACGCCATCGAAGGCGAGCCGCCGGGGGCAGGGCAATGAGCGCCCGGGCCCTGTTTCTGCGCGACGATCTGGCCGCCGCCTGGCGCGGGCGGGAGCCGTTCGCCCAGGCCGCCACCCAGCCCGGCGAGGTGTACCGGGCCCGCGAGGGCCGGCGCACGCTGCGGTTCGAGGCCGCCGGCCGGTCTTATTTTCTTAAGTACCACGGCGGCATCGGCTGGCGAGAGATCATCAAGAACCTGACCCAGGCCAAGGCGCCGGTGTTGGGCGCCATGTCCGAGGTGCGCGCGATCCGCGCCGTGGCCGCCGCCGGCATCGACACCCTGACCATCGCCGGTTACGGCTGCCGCGGCGCCAACCCGGCGCGGCAGGAATCGTTTCTGGTCACCGATGAGCTCAGCGACACGGTCAGCCTGGAAGAGCTGGGCGAGGCCTGGCGCCTGGATCCAGGTCCGGCGCCGTTCAAGTGGGCGCTGATCCGCCGGGTGGGCGAGATCGCCCGGGCCATGCACGGCGCCGGCGTGAACCACCGGGATTTCTACCTGGGTCATTTCCTCATCGACCGTGGCGCGGTGGCCGGTCACGACGCCGGCGCGCCCCTGTATCTGATCGACCTGCACCGTTCCCAGGTGCGCCACAAGGTGCCGCGCCGCTGGCGCAACAAGGATGTGGGCGGCCTGTATTACTCCACCGCCCGGCTGGACCTGACCCACCGCGACCTGCTGCGTTTTGTGCGCGCCTACACCGGCCTGCCGCTGCGTGAGGCGCTGCGCGAGCACGCCGCCCTGTGGCGCGCCAGCCGCAAGGAAGCGGAGAAAATCTACCGGCGCTATTTCGAGATCGAACCCAGCTTCCCGCTGCGTTACTGCGAGCATCCGGGGAAGGACATATGAGCGGCGCGCCGGCGTTTTCCATCGTCATTCCCGCCTACAACTACGCCCATTTCCTGCGCCGGGCGGTGACCTCGGCGTGCACCCAGGACGGCGCCGACGTGGAAGTGCTGGTGGTGGACGACGGCTCCACCGACGACACCCCGGCGGTGATGGACAAGCTGAGCGCCGAGTTCGGCGAGCGGCTGACCTATCATCGCCAGCCCAACCAGGGGCCGGCGGCGGCGCGGGCCAAAGGGCTGGCCCTGGCCCGCCACGACTGGCTGGTGTTTCTCGACGCCGACGACGAGCTGTTGCCCGGCGCCCTGCGGGTGTTCGCCGATCTGATCGCCGCCCACCCGCGCAGCCGCGTCGCCATCGCCGGCCATCTGGCCCGCCACGGCGAGCGCGAGCGCCGGGTCGCGCCGGGGCCGGTGAGCGACAGCCGCCGAGCCAATTTCGCCGCCTACCTGGACAAACAACTGAGCCTGTCCAACGGCGCCTGCGCCCTGCACCGGTCGGTGTTCGACAGCGCGCCGCTGGCGTCGCCGTTGCCGCACACCGAGGACATGCCGGTGTTCGCCCATCTGATGGCCTGCTACGACGCCTGCAAAAGCGACCAGCCGGTGCTGCGGGTACACCACCACGGCGGCAGCCGCCGCAACGACGTGGCGGCGGCGCTGGCGCTGGGCATGGACTTGGAGCGCGCCATCTTCGACGACAACGGCCTGCCCGACTGGGCCGGCCAGCTGCGGCGCGGTTACCGGGCGCGGCGCGCCCTGTCGCTGCTCAAGCTGGCGGCCCGCGGCGGGCGCCCCGACCAGGTGCGTTTCTTCTTTCACCGCGCGCTCGGCGCCGACTGGCGGCGGGCATTGCAGCCGCGCTATCTGCGCCGGTACCTTGCCAGTTTTGTTCGCCGGGGGAAGCGATCGTGACCACCAGCGCCGCCGACACACCGCTCACCTGGCCGCAACTGGCCGCCCTGGACTGGGCGCGGTCCGGCGGCTTTACCCTGGATATCGACGGCGAGCCGTTGCGCGCCGAGGCGGTGCTGCGTCATCTGCCCGGCCGCCGTATCGCGGTGCGCGCCCGCTGGCGCGGCGCCACCGTGTTCGCCAAGCTGTTCTTTGCCGGCCACGCCGACGAAGCCGCCCGCGAGCTGGCCCGCCACGGCGCCCTGGTGGAGGCCGGGGTGCCCACGCCGGGGCTGATTTTCGAGACCGTCGGCAACCAGGGCCCGGAACGGGGCGCGGTGCTGATCCAGGAGTGGGTGGGCGGCCAGTCCGGCCAGGCGACCCTGCGCGGCGAGCAAGGTCTGGCGCTCGCCGGTGACCTGCTCGACAGCCTGTTCCTGCTCTACCGGGCCGGCCTGCGCCAGCTGGACCTGCACCTGGACAATTTTCTGTTCGACGGCGAGCGCTTCCTGGTCATCGACGCCGGCGAAGTGGTGCCGCTGCCCGGCGGCCTGCGCTACGAACCGGCGATTCTCGACAACCTGGCGCTGTTCTGCGCCCAGGCGCCGCTGGACCTGCGTGACCGGCTGCAGGAGCAGGTGGCCGTGCGGCTGCGCCAGGAGGGGCTGCGCAGCGAGCCGCTGGCGGCCATGGTGCGCCGCCGCAGCGACCGGCGGCTGCGCAGCGCGATGAAAAAGTGGCGCCGGGAAAGCTCCGCCATCGGCGTCTGGCATGAACAGCAGGAACAATGGCTGTACCGCCGTTCGCTGAACCGCGAGGAGTTCGAGGCCCTGTCGGCCTGGTTGCGTGACCCGGCAAGCCTGGCGCTGATCAAAGAAGGCAGCCGGGTGAGCGTGTACGGCAACGACCAGTGGATCGTGAAGCACTACCGGGAAAGCGGCCCCAAGACCCGCCTGCGCCGCGCGCTGTTCAAGACCCGCGCGGACATTTCCTGGGTGATGGGCTGGACCTGGGCGTTGCTGGGCGTGCCCACGCCGCGCCCGGCGATGCTGCGCCGCTGCGCCGACGGCGAGGCGGTGATCGCCTTTCCCCGTCTTGAAGCCACGCTGGCGTTAAGCACCCTGATGGAGGAACAGCGCGAGCGGGCCCGGCGCGTGGCGCCATCCGTGGAGCTGTGGCTGAAGCGGCTCGGCGAGACCGGCTTCTGGCACGGCGACGCCAAGGCGCAGAATATTCTCGTCGACGACCAGGACCGGGTGCACTTCATCGACCTGGACGGCGCCGGCTTCAGTGGTGTCAGCCGGCGCCGGGCCCGCAAACAGGCCCGGGATCTCAAGCGTTTCAAACGGAACTGGGTTCAGTTCGAGGAAAAGCCGCCGGCCCGCTAGCGGTTACAGCCGGCCGTCGCCGCCTTCCATCAGAGACCGGAAGCGGGCGTGGTAGCTTTCGATGCTGAACGACTCGTCGAAAATGCGGTACTGCTCGCGGCGGGTTTCTTCCAGCTGTTCCGGCGTGGCGCTGCCCAGATACTCCAGCACCGTTTTCACCGCCTCCGTGCTTTCTTTTTCAAACAGCCAGCGCTTGTCCCGCAGTATTTCCGGAATGCCGCCCACCGGGGTGCCGTAGCCGGGCACCCCGGCGGCGATCGCTTCCAGCATGGCGATGGGCAGGCCCTCGCGCAGCGACGGCATGATGAAGGCGTCGAACGCGGACACATAGCGGTAGGCGTTCTTGCGGCCGCCGGCGAAAATCAGCCGGTCCGCCAGGCCGTGTTGCTTCGCCGCCTCGCGCATTTCGTCAAGCAGCTCACCGTCGCCGATCACCACCACATGGGGCGGGTTGTCCATCTGGCGCATGGCGTCGATCAGGTATTTATGGCCTTTCACCGGGCGCATGCGGCCGACGGTGCCGATCACCCTCGGCGCGTCCACCGGCACGCCCAGGTCGCGGCGCGCCTGCTCGCGGTCGAGCAGGTTGTCGCGCACGATCTTTTCGTTCACGGAATTGGGGATCGCCACCACTTCGTCCGGCGTGAAGCCGCGCAGCAGCATGTCCTGGCGCACCGCCTCGGAACAGGCGGCGAACTTCCAGCCGCGCATCAGCAGTTTGGCGAACAGGCGCCGGCGCGGGCGTTTGAATTCGCCCATGTTGTGCACCACCGAAATCTTGCGCACGCCGGGCAGGAACAGGCCGCACCAGGCCACGAACACCGACGGCTTCATGCGGTGGGTGATGATCACATCCGGTTTGTCGCGGCGCAGCTGGCGCAACACCTTGAGCACCGCCGAGGGGCGGATGCGCTTGATGTCCGACTTGCTGAAATTGAACGCCACCGTCTCGCAGCCGAGCCGTTCGCCCAGGTTGCCGGCCTCGCCGTGGAAGATATAAAAGCTGCGGTCGTGGCCTTGGGCGGCGCGGATCACTTCCTCGAACAGATCCACGCCTTCCACGGTGTCATTGCGGTATTTGCATACCTGAACCACTTTCATTGCGTGTCTCCTGTTGTCTTACATAGGCGACCAGCAGCGCCATGGGGATCCACACGCTGGGCCAGTTATACATAAACGGCGTATAGGGATGAATGCCGTCGAACAGCACCGCGCTGAAGCCGGTGGCCATGGCCGCCGCCAGCACCGAAATGCGCTGCGGGTAGCGCCGCCAGCCGCGCCACAGCGCCGGCGCCCACAGCATCACCCACAGCCCCAGCCCCAGAAAGCCGATGTGGTAGAGCAGCGACAGGAAATAGTTGTGCGGATGGTCCTGCACCACCGGCTCGCCGTCGACCACGATGTGCAGCTCGCGGGTTTCGTTGGCCATGCCGTGGCCGGTCACCGGCGCTTCCAGAATCATTTCCCAGGTGGCGGACCAGAGCTGCGGGCGCTGGCTGGTGCCCCGCTCGGTGATCATTTCCGGGTTCAGGGCCAGCGCGGCGGCGGCGACCAGCACCACCGCCACCAGCGGCACCAGCAGCCGCCGTTTCATGGTAATGATCGGCAGCGCCATGCAGCCCACCGCCAGCGCCACCAGGGTGGAGCGGCGCTGGTTGGCGGCCAGATACACCAGCAGCGCCAGGGTGATCAGGTAAGGGGCGAGCCGGGTCAAACGCCCCGGCGGCAGTTGCCGGCTGGCGAAGAAAGCGAAGAACGGCAGCGTGATGCAGTACATGCTGGCGTAAAGCTGGTTGGTGTCGAGCACCAGCCAGGGGCGGATTTCAAATACCTCGAACACGCCGTACAGCTGCGAGCTGAACGGCCGGTCGACGATAAAATAGTAGGCGAAGAAATCCACCAGCGCGGCGAGGGCCGCCACCCCGGTGCCGATCAGCAGGGCGCCCCAGAACGCGCGCGGGTAGCGCTGCACGGCCAGCTCCACGAACGCGAACAGGGTGAAGATCTCGATCAGGGCACGCCCGAAGCGGCTGGGGTTGGGCGCCGGCCCGAAGAAGGTGGAGAAGGTGGCGTAGCACAGAAACGCCAGCAGCCAGCCGTGCCGTTTCAGCAGCGCCAGCGGCTGGTGCCGGGACGCCACCGCCACATAGATCAGCGCCGGCAGAAAGAACACCGCGTCCAGGGCGTTCATCAAACCGGTGCGGGACGGGAATACCAGCAAGCCGGAAAACATCAGGCTGAAGCACAGCGTCAGCCAGCCGCTGAACAGCACTGGGGCGGAGCCTGTGGAATCGGAGACGGAGCGGGGTCGGGTCATCGGTACGGATGGTCCTGGCCGGGCGGTTGGTGTTTGAAGCGTTTGTGCACCCAGAGATACTGCTCCGGGTGTTTGCGCACATAGCCTTCAATGGTGCGGTTGATGCGGGCGGTGTCCGCCTCGTCGTCGCCGCAGGGAAAATCCTCCAGCGGCGCGCCGAACTCGATCTCGTAGCGGCCGCCGGGCAGGCGGTAGTGGGCGCAGGGAATCACCTTGGCCTTGCCCATGCGCGCGATGCGGCTGGTGGCGGTGATGGTGGCCGCCGGCACCCCGAAGAACGGCACGAACACCGCGTGGGCGGTGCCGTAGTCCTGGTCCGGCGCGTACCAGACCACCTCGCCCTGGCGCAGCAGGCGCACGGTCTGGCGGATGTCGTTGCGGTCCACGGAATGGTTGACCCAGGTGCCGCGTCCCTTGGTGATCAGATGATCGAGCAGGGGGTTGTCGTTGGGGCGGTAGACCACGCTGAAACGGAAGAACTTGCCGAGCAGGCGGCTGCCCACGTCGATGCTGTTGAAGTGCATGCCCAGCAGCATCACGCCGTGCCCTTCGCGGCGGGCGGTTTTCAGATGCTCCAGGCCGCTGACGGTGAGCCGCTTTGCCAGGTCGATGCGCTGGTTATGGAAGGCGCCGGCCATTTCCAGAATCGCCTCGCCGGTGCTGATCATCACCCGGCGTGCGAGGGCCTCGCGCTCCTGCTCGGAAAGCTCCGGAAAGCACAGCCGCAGGTTGGTGAGCGCCACCCGCCGGCGCGAGGCGGCCAGGTACCAGGCCAGGCGGCCGACGCCACGGCCGGCGGCCAGCAGCCAGTCCCAGGGCAGCTGGCCGATCAGCCAGAACAGGGCCAGACCCAGGCGCGTGGGCCACAGGCGCGGATCGGACGGTGAGACCGGACGGTGTCGGCGCTTTCCCATGGCGCGGTTAGCCCTGACCGGCGCGGACCGGCCGGCGCATGGTGTCGCGGTTGCTGAGGCTGGCCAGCATCAGCGCCAGGGGCAGCCACAGGCACATCCAGCTGGGGTGGAACGGCACCAGCAGGTAGGCGCCGGCGCTCAGCATGGTGAGCAGGCCGGGCAGCAGGGCGACCAGGAACACCGCGCCCTCGCGCTGTTCGCGGCCGGCGTCCGGCAGCCGCCAGGCGGGCACCGCCCAGGCGGCGATGAACAGCGCCAGGCCGACCAGGCCGGTGCTGTGCACCACCGCCAGCAGCACGTTGTTGGGGTGCGGCAGCACACGCAGGCCGTCCGGAATCGAGACCAGCAGGGAATCACCGCCCTCCTGGCTGAGCCCGTTGCCGAACAGCGGGTGGCTGAAGTACATGCCGGCCTGGCGCAGCACCTCGAAATCCAGCGCCAGGTAGAGCGCCACCGCCCCGGCCAGGGCGGCCAGCAGCCGCTGATGGTAGCGTAGCAGCGCCCAGCCCAGGGCCAGCACCAGCAGCATGGCGCCGGATTGCCAGTGCACCGCCACCAGGAAGGTGAAGCCCACCAGCGCGCCGGCGCCGCGGCGGGCGCCCTTGGGGGTGAAGCCCTCGTCCAGGGTCTGGGCGAGCAGAATGAACGACGGCGCCACCAGCGCCATGGTGCCGAGCAGCGGGCCTGGCTGGGGCAGGTTGAAGATCAGGCTGGCGGGCTGGCTGAACAGCGGGCTGGTGAGCGGCTGAATGGTGTAATAGCTGACCATGATCACCGCCAGCACCACCATGGCGGTCATGGCACCGTTGGCCAGCGCCTGTTTCAGGGTGTGGCGGTAATAAAGATGCACCCAGCGGAGAATGCCCACCAGGATGATGATTTCCACGGCGGCGCGGATGGTGCGCGAGCTGTTGGCGTCCTCGGCCCAGACCATGGTCAGCAGGGTCCAGCCCAGAAAGGCGTACAACGGCACCAGCCAGGGGTCCAGCAGCAGGCGCCGGTCGCCGCTCACCAGGGCGCGGGTGAGCAGCGTCAGCGACGGCAGGAAGAACAGGACGTCCACCACGTTAAGCAGCGCCACCCGCGAGTGGAACAGGAAGGGCCCGGTGAACATGACCGCGAAAGAGACCGTCAGCCACAGTCTCAGCCACCTTCCCTGCAGTGCGTTGTGGCGCAAAGCCGTCATAGAATTATGTCCTGTCTCGAATCGTAGTCGCGCCGGGGAGGGCCCTGGTCCGGCCGCACCCGCCCGGCAAGCGGCAAAGTGTACTCAGCGGGGCTGCTCGCATCCACCGCTATGCTACACTGCGCGCCAGTTTGAGGCTCCCCGTGGCGCAGGAGTAGGTGATGCACAACCCGCGAATTCCCCCCTTTGGCCAGGCCCGCGTGCTGGTCGCCGGCGACGTGATGCTGGACCGTTATTGGCACGGCCCGACCGGACGTATCTCTCCGGAGGCCCCGGTGCCGGTGGTGCGCGTCACCGAACTGGAGGACCGCCCCGGCGGCGCCGCCAACGTGGCGCTCAACATGGCCGCCCTGGGGGCCCGGGCGGAACTGGTGGGGCTCACCGGCCAGGATGAGGCCGCCGGCATTCTGGAGCAACGCCTGGGTGCCGCCGATGTGCTGTGCGACTTCCAGAAAGTGGCCGGGCTGCCCACCATCACCAAGCTGCGCGTGATCAGCCGCCAGCAGCAACTGCTGCGGCTGGATTTCGAGGAGTCCTTCCAGGACCAGGACCCGGCGCCGTTCGCCGAGAAGGTCAAAGGCCGGCTGGCCGGCTGCGGCGCCCTGGTGCTGTCCGATTACGCCAAGGGCGCCCTGCGCGACTGCCCCGGGCTGATCGCCCTGGCCCGCGAGGCCGGCGTGCCGGTGCTGGTGGACCCCAAGGGCAGTGATTTCAGCCGCTACCGGGGCGCCACCCTGCTGACCCCCAACCTGGCCGAGTTCGAGGCCGTGGTGGGGCCGGTGCCGGACGAAAAGACCCTGCTGGAAAAAGGCCAGGCGCTGATGGCCGAGCTGGATCTGGGCGCCTTGCTGATCACCCGCAGCGAGAAGGGCATGACCCTGCTGCGCGCCGGCCAGACGGAGCTGCATCTGCCGGCCCACGCCCGCGAGGTGTTCGACGTCACCGGCGCCGGCGACACCGTGATCTCGACCCTGGCGGTGTCCCTGGCCGCCGGTGCCGATCTGGCCGAGGCGGTGGTGCTGGCCAACATCGCCGCCGGCATCGTGGTCGGCAAGCTGGGCACCGCGGTGGTGTCCGCCCCGGAGCTGCGCCGCGCGGTGCACCAGGCCGGCGGCCCCGGCCGCGGCGCCATGACCGAGGAACAACTGCTGATCGCCATCGAGGACGCCCGCGCCCAGGGCGAGAAGATCGCCTTTACCAACGGCTGCTTCGACATCATCCACGCCGGCCATGTGGGCTATCTGGACTCCGCCCGCCGCCTCGGCGACCGGCTGGTGCTGGCGGTCAACAGCGACGATTCGATTCGCCGGCTCAAGGGGCCGGGCCGCCCGATCAACTCCCTGGAGCGCCGCATGGCGGTGCTGGCGGCCCTGGAGGCGGTGGATTACGTGGTCGCCTTCGACACCGACACGCCGGAGCCGCTGCTGGAAAAGGTGCGCCCGGACATTCTCGTCAAAGGCGGCGACTACAGCGTCGACCAGGTGGTGGGCGCCGACATCGTCAAACGCCACGGCGGCCGCGTGGAAGTCCTCGACTTCGTCGAGAACATTTCCACCACCCACATCGTGCAAAAGATTCGTTCCCAATAGCACCGCGCTTCAAAAGCAGGGCCGCTTGTGGGAGCTTGCCCTGCAAGCGAAAGGGTGGCTTTCAGCCACCCGGCAGGATTCCAGAGGCCGTTCTGACGGTCGCACAAACAGCGTCTCTGGAATCCTGCCGGCAAGCTTCGCTTGCCTTTCGCGGGCAAGGCCCGCTCCCACAAGGCCCGCGGTTACAAGGTCTTTCTGTAGCGCGACGGGGTCTGCCCGGTCCAGCGCTCGAAGGCGCGGATGAAGGCGGCCGGCTCGCTGTAGCCGAGCAGGCCGGCGATCTCCTCCACGCTGCGTGACGAATCCGCCAGGTAGCCGCGCGCCTTCTCCAGCCGCACCCCGTCGAGAATTTTCTGATAGCTGCGCCCGGCGTCGCCGAGCCGGCGGCGGAAGCTGCGCTCGGGCATGTCGAAGGTGGCGGCGGCCCGGTCGGCGCCGGGGAACTCACCGATAAACAACTCCAGATAGGCCGCCACGC
>NZ_CAXPXK010000096.1:0-55587 GCF_964221125.1 Alloalcanivorax sp. | reverse complement strand
ACCATCGGTTACGGACTGCCGGACTTCGCAGAGGAACTCAACTACGGAGTCGATCTATCAACCATCTGAGGGTGGTATCAGATTGATGGGGTGAAGGTGCCCCATCAACCATTAAATCCGTATACCCCTTTTTATTTCACCCGGAACTTTCTCGGATTTTACCGAGCTAGAACCCCCGGCTGAGGCGGTGGCCGGTCGGGGTAGGAAGGTCGGGTTAGCGGCCCGGCACTAATCGGATTGGCGTTTGGCCTGACGCCAGAGGGCGTCGAGGTGGTCGTCGTCGAAATCGGACAGCGGCGCGCCGGCCAGTTGTTCAACCTGGCGGAAACGGCCCTCGAACTTGTTCGAGGCGCGGCGCAGGGCCAGGTCCGGGTCCAGCTTCAGGTGCCGGGCCAGATTCACCAGGGTGAACAGCACGTCGCCGAATTCGTCCTCGATGGCGTCGCGGTCGCCGGACGCCATCGCCTGATCCAGTTCCTCAAGTTCGCTGTCCACATGGGCGCGCACCGGCGCCGTGGCGCGCCAGTCGAAGCCCACCTTGGAGGCTTTCTTCTGCAGCTTGTGAGCGCGCTGCAGGGCCGGCAGCCCCTCCGGCACACCGTCCAGGGCGCTGTCGTACTCACGGCCCTTGCGGGCGCGCTCCTCGGCTTTGATCGCCTCCCAGTTTACTTTCACCGCCTGCTCGTCCTCGGCGGTCCGGTCCCCGAACACGTGCGGGTGGCGGCGCACCATTTTGTCGTTGAGCACCGCTACTACTTCGCTGAAATCAAACAGCCCCTGTTCGCGGGCCATCTGCGAATGGAACACTACCTGCAGCAGCAGGTCGCCGAGCTCTTCCTTGAGCTCAGGGTAATCCCGCCGCGCCACCGCTTCAGCCACTTCAAAGGCCTCTTCCACGGTGTAGGGCACGATGCTGTCGAAGTCCTGTTTCAGGTCCCAGGGGCAGCCGCCGTCCGGGTCGCGCAGCCGGGCCATGATCGACAGCAGTTCGGCGATGGCGGCTTCGGCGGAAGGGCGGGACTTATCGGACATGGGAGTGCTCCGTTTTTGGTTTGGCTTCAAGCCGCAAGCTTCAAGCTGCAAGCAGGCCGTGCCACCCGCTGGGCCGTGCTAATGACGGGCGTAGCAAGATGAAACTCACCATTAGCACGGCCTTGCCCCCGGGCACGGCCTGCTTGCGGCTTGCAGCTTGAAGCCTGCAGCTATTTTTTATAGCGGCGCACTTCGAGGACGCCCTTGAGCTGGTCCATCTTCGCCAGCACCTTGCCGAGGCCGCCCAGGGAGGCGATTTCCAGGGTCAGCAGCATGGTGGCGGTGTTGTCCTCGGTGTGCGACTCGGTGTGCACGGCGGTGACGTTGACCTTCTCGTTGGCGAGCACGGCGATCACGTCGCGCAGCAGGCCCTGGCGGTCCCAGGCGCGCAAGAAGATGTCCACCGGGTAGAAGATGCGGTCCGCTTCCCCCCAGCTCACTTCGATGACCCGGTTAGGCTCTTCGCCCTGCATCGCCAGAAGATTGTGGCAGTCGGCGCGGTGCACGGTGACGCCGCGCCCCTGGGTGATGAAGCCCATCACCTGGTCGCCGGGCACCGGCCGGCAGCAGGCGGCCATGTGGGTGAGCAGGTTGCCCACCCCCTGGATGGTCACGTCGCCGCTTTCCGACGCCTTGGAGCGCGCCGGCACGAACGCCAGCTCCTGCTGCGGGTCGTCGCCGAGCAGGGACTGGGCCTGGTTGACCACATGGCCGGGGCGCAGATCGCCGGCGCCCAGGGCGGCGAGCAGGTCGTCGCCGGTCTTCAGGTTCATTTGCGGCGCCAGGGCGTCCAGATCAATGCGGTCCAGGGCCAGGCGGGAGGTTTCCCGCTCCAGAATGGCGCGGCCCTGGGCAATGTGCACGTCCCGGTCCTGGCGCTTGAACCACTGCTGAATGCGCGCCCGCGCCGAGGACGTGGCCACATAGC
Organism: Alloalcanivorax sp.; assembly: GCF_964221125.1. Classification (NCBI taxonomy): domain Bacteria; kingdom Pseudomonadati; phylum Pseudomonadota; class Gammaproteobacteria; order Oceanospirillales; family Alcanivoracaceae; genus Alloalcanivorax; species Alloalcanivorax sp. The sequence goes on along the minus strand of NZ_CAXPXK010000096.1, from coordinate 53,627 downwards.
CCAGCGACGGCGTCATCCAGTCGCGGCTGGGGCCGCCTTCCTTGGCGGTGAGAATCTCCACCTGCTCGCCGGTGTTGAGGTTGTAGTTGAGCGGCACGATGTGGCCGTTCACCTTGGCGCCCCGGCAGCGGTGCCCCACCTCGGTGTGGATGTGGTAGGCGAAATCCACCGGCGTGGCGCCGGCTTCCAGATCCACCACATGGCCGTCCGGCGTGAACACATAAACCCGGTCGCTGACCAGGCCGTGCTTGAGCTCGTCGATCATGGTGTCGGCGTTGTCGCCCAGCTCGTCGTGCCACTCCAGCACCTGGCGCAGCCAGGCGATGCGCTGCTCGTAGGAGCGGCTCTTGCGGCCGGCCTTGCTGCCTTCCTTGTAGCGCCAGTGGGCGCACACGCCGAGCTCCGCCTCTTCGTGCATGTCGAAGGTGCGGATCTGCACCTCGAGCATCTTGCGCTCCGGGCCGACCACGGCGGTGTGCAGGCTCTGGTAGCCGTTGTCCTTGGGGCTGGCGATGTAGTCGTCGAATTCCTTGGGCACGTGTTTCCACAGCGAGTGGACGATGCCCAGGGCGGCGTAGCAGTCTCGCACTTCGCGCACCAGCACGCGCACCGCGCGCACGTCATAGACCTCGCCGAAATCGAGATGCTTTTTCTGCATCTTCCGCCAGATGCTGTAGATGTGCTTGGCGCGGCCGTACACCTGGGTGCCCTTGATGCCGTTGCGGTCAAGATGGCCGCGCAGGCTGTCGATCACCTCGTCGATGTAGCCTTCCCGGTCCAGGCGTTTTTCGTCCAGCAGCTTGGCGATCTTTTTATAGGCGCCGGGCTGCAGGTAGCGGAACGACAGGTCCTCCAGCTCCCATTTCAACTGCCCCACGCCCAAGCGGTGGGCCAACGGCGCGTAGATGTCGAAAATCTCGCGGGCCACTTTCTGCTGGCGCTCGGGGTCGGATTCCTTCACCGCGCGGATAATCACGGTTCGCTCGGCCAGCTTGACCAGCGCCACGCGCACGTCGTCGACCATCGCCAGCAGCATCTTGCGGACGTTATCGAGCTGGCCGTCCTGCTGGCCGAGCACCGCCTTGCGGGTGGGGTTGAGGCTGGTGCCGATGGCGGCCATGCGCAGCACGCCCTCGATCAGGCGCGCCACCGGCTCGCCGAAATCCTTGTTGACGTCCGCCAGGGTCAGTTGCCCTTCGCGCACCGCCCGGTACAGCACCGCCGCCGGCAGCGCTTCCGCGTCGGCCCCCAGGTCGGCGAGCACATCGGCCATTTCCAGGCCAATGGTCAGGCAGCCCTTTCCGTAGGGCCACAGGCGACCGGCGGCTTCGCCGGCCCGCTCACAGCGCTCGGCCACCTGGCAGGCACGCTCCAGAAGCGCCGGGTCGCGCACCGGCACCCGGGCATTAAGTTGTTCCAGCCATGCGTTCCAGTCCCGCGCATCCACTTCGGCGGGCTGTTGCCGGCGTACGGTTACCATTGGCTATCCTCTAACGACGGTCGCTCTTTAACGACGATCAAACACGGCAATCGATTCCACGTGCGCGGTGTGCGGGAACATATCCATCACCCCGGCGCCACTAAGACGGTAACCCCGGGCCACCAGTTCCCCAGCATCGCGGGCCAGGGTGGCCGGGTTGCAGGAAACGTACACCAGTTTCTCCGCACCAAATTGGGGCATCATGCGCACCATTTCCAAGGCGCCGCTGCGCGGCGGGTCCAGCAGCACCCGCTCGTAGCGCTGCCGCGCCCAGGGCTGGCCCTTGGGCTCGCTGTCCAGATCCCAGGCGTGGAAGGCCAGATTCTCCAGGCCGTTGCGCCGGGCGTTCTCGTAGCCGCGCCGCACCATGGCGTCGCTGGCCTCCACGCCCACCACCCCGGCGGCGCGACGCGCGGCGGGGATGGTGAAGTTGCCCAGGCCGCAGAACAGGTCCAGCACCTGGTGGTGCGCCTGCACCTCCAGCAATTCCAATGCCAAGGGCACCATGCGGCGGTTGATCTCCGCGTTGACCTGGGTGAAGTCCGACGGGTGGAAGGCCATTTCCACGTCCGCTTCCGGATGGCGGTAGTAGAGCCGTTCCTCGCCCTCTTCCGGCCACACCCGGTGCACCGTGCTCTCGTTGCCCGGCTGCAGATAGCACTGCAGGCCGTGCTCGCGGCAGAACGCCACCAGCGCGTCCTGGTCGGCCTGGGACAGCGGGTCCAGATGGCGGAACACCAGCGCCACGGCGTCGTCACCCCGGGCCACCTCGATCTGCGGCAGGCGCCGCCGGCCATCGAGCCCGTTGATCAGCGCGCGCAGGTCGCGGAAGCGGTGCCCCACCTCGGGAATCAGCACCTCGCACTGCGCCAGGTCGGCGATCAGGCTGTTCCGTTTCTCGCGGAAGCCGACCAGGGTGTCCCCCTTGGCGTCCACGTACTTCACGCCCAGCCGCGCCTTGCCCCGGTAGCCGGTGACCGGCCCGGTAAGCGGCTCCAGCCAGCGCTCCGGGCGCAGGCCGCCAAAGTGCTCAAGCTGCTCGGCGAGCACCGCCTGCTTGCGCTGAATCTGCACCGCCGGGTCCAGGTGCTGCAGGCTGCAGCCGCCGCAGATCAGGCTGTGCGCGCAGGGCGGCGTGACCCGGTCCGGGGACGGCTCGAGGATGTCCACCGCGCGGCCCTCGTCGAACTTGCGGCGCATGAAGGTGTACTGGAAGAACACCTGCTCGCCGGGCAGGGCGTTGTCGATAAAGGTGGTCTTGCCGTTCAGGCGGGCAATGCCCCGGCCATCGTGGCTGAGACTCTCGATGGTGGCGGCCACCGGCGTTTCCGGCAGCTGCTTCTTGCGACGTCGAGCCATAGATCAAATTCAGTTGATAGTTGATAGTGGACAGTTGATAGCTACGCGATAGAGGTTTGCAGAGACAGCGCCGTGGGGGGCCGCGCCGAAAGTCTGAGCGCGGTTTTTACGCTGTCAATTATCAACTATCAACTGTCAACTGCCCTCCCAGGCTTCCAGGAAGCTCAGGAAGTGCGGATGCCCTTCGGCTTTCAGGTAATCCCGGAGCAGGTCCAGCTCGGCCTGGTAGCCGGTGGCGTCGAGTTCGCCGCGCAGCATTTGGAAGCGCAGGAACACCAGCCAGGTGTTGAGCACGTCGGTTTCGCAGTAATCGCGGATCGCCTTGAGGTCGCCGGCCTGGAAGGTGTCGAACACCTTGGCGCCGCTCATGCCCATCTTGCCGGGAAAACCCAGCAGGGTGGCGATCTGGTCCAGCGGCGCGTTGGCGCGGCCGTTGAACATGGCCAGTTGTTCCATCAGGTCCAGGTGGCGCTGGTGGAAGCGGCTCAGGTAGTTATTGAAGCGGAAGCTGGTGTCCTCGTTGCCGGTTTCCCAGAACCGGCGCGCCACCACGCCGTGCTTGAGGGCGCGGTAGTTGAGCACCGGCAGGTCGAAGCCGCCGCCGTTCCAGCTGACGATCTGCGGGGTGAAGCGGTCGATGCCGTCGTAGAAGCGTTCGATCAGCTCCTTCTCGGTGCTGTCCTCGTCCCCCAGGGACCAGACTTTCACGCCCTGGGCGGAGCGCAGCACCACGGAGATCGCCACCACCCGGTGCAGGTGCAGGCGCAGAAACTCGGAGCCGTTTTCCTGGCGGCGCAGATTGAACAGCGCGCTGGCGGTGTCCTTGTCACTGAGGCCGTGCAGGTCGTAAATGCGGCTGCCGCCTTCCAGGTCGGGCACCGTCTCGATATCAAACACCAGCACGTTCATTGGCCGGCCTCCGCGTTGCCCGCCTCATTGAAGACGCCGGTGGACAGGTAGCGGTCGCCCCGGTCGCAGACGATGGCCACGATCACCGCGTTCTCCAGTTCCTCGGACAGCTGCAGGGCGGCCGCCACGGACCCGCCGGAGGAGACCCCGCAGAAGATGCCTTCCTCGCGGGCCAGCCGGCGCATGGTGCGCTCCGCCAGGTCCTGGCCCATGTCGATCACGCGGTCGACGCGGGCGGCGTCGAAGATGCTCGGCAGGTAGGCCTCGGGCCAGCGGCGGATGCCGGGAATCGAGGCGCCGTCGGTGGGCTGCAGGCCGACGATCTGGATCTCCGGGTTCTTCTCCTTGAAGAACTGGCTGCAGCCCATGATGGTGCCGGTCGTGCCCATGGAGCTGACGAAATGGGTGATCGCGCCGCCGGTCTCTTCCCAGATTTCCGGGCCGGTGCTTTCGTAATGGGCCAGCGGGTTGTCCGGGTTGGCGAACTGATCCAGCACCCGGCCCTCGCCGCGCGCCTGCATCGCCTGGGCCAGGTCGCGGGCGCCTTCCATGCCCTCTTCCTTGGTCACCGAGATCAGCTCGGCGCCGTAGGCGGCCATCGCATCGCGGCGCTCCTGGCTCTGGTTGGCGGGCATGATCAGCTTCATCTTGTAGCCGCGCATGGCCGCCGCCATCGCCAGAGCGATGCCGGTATTGCCGCTGGTGGCCTCGATCAGGGTATCGCCGGGCTTGATCTCGCCGCGCTGTTCCGCCTTGATGATCATATTCAGCGCCGGCCGGTCCTTGACCGACCCGGCCGGGTTATTGCCTTCCAGCTTCACCAGAATGGTGTTGGTCGTGTTCCCCGGCAGGCGCTGCAGGCGCACCAGTGGCGTGTGGCCCACCGTGGATTCAATGGTCTTGTAGGTCATGGGGCGCATTGTAGCTTAACTCCGGGGCCGTGACAGGGCGGGATGCGCCGCTCGCCAACTGCGGCATAATGGCGACACAAGAACAACGTTCAGGGGAACCATGGCCCATTCGAGCCTGCGCACACGCATTCTGATGATGACCGCCCTGCCCGCCTTTCTGGCGGCGCTGGTGATCGGCGGCTACACGCTGGTCCACCGGGTGCTGGAGGTGCGCGCCGACACCGCCCACCGCCAGCAACTGATCATCGAGAGCTACGCGGCCCGTCTGGCGGCGCTGGGCGACGCCGACCAAGCGGCCTATGAGCCGCTGCTGCGCGCCCTGCTGGAAGAGCCGGACGTGCGCGCCGCCTCGTTGCTGGACAACCCGTCCGGCTGGCAGTCCCACGCCGGCCCGCGGCTGCGCCCGGTTCAGGAGGCGGAGAGCCTGGAAGGCGGCGACCGCCGCCTGGTCACCGATTCCAGCTGGCAGCTGGTGCGCGCCCTGCCCGGCCAGCGCAACCGGCTGCTGACGGTGGAGTTTTCCCGGCAGGGCCAGTACATCGAGATCCTGGAAGCGGTGCTGACGATGATCGCCGTGGTGGCGGTGCTGGTGCTGGTGGCGGTGGTGCCGGCGGTGCGCTTCGCGAAACGGCTGACGCAGCCGGTGGACACGCTGGTGGACACGGTGCGCCGGGTGCGCGACGGTGACCTCAGCCCGCCGCCGCCGGCCGGCGCCCAGGGCGAGCTCAAGGAACTGGAAGACGCGCTCGGCAATATGGTGGCGGCCCTGGACGAGGCCCAGGCCGAGCTGCAACAGAACGTGGACCAGGCCACCCAGGATCTTCGCGAGACCCTGGAAACCATCGAGATTCAGAACATCGAGCTGGACATGGCCCGCAAGGAGGCGCTCAAGGCCAGCCAGATCAAGTCGGAATTCCTGGCCAATATGAGCCACGAAATCCGCACGCCGCTGAACGGCATCATCGGCTTCACCCGCCTGCTGGAGCGCTCCACCCTGTCGCCCCGCCAGCAGGATTATCTGGGCACCATCCGCAAAAGCGCCGAATCCCTGCTGTCGATCATTAACGACATTCTCGACTTCTCCAAGATCGAGGCGGGCAAGCTGTCGCTGGAACATATTCCACTGGATCTGCACGACATCATCGAGGACGTGCAGACCATGCTGGCGCCGATGGCCCAGGAAAAAGGCCTGGAGCAGGCGGCGATCATCTACTCCGACGTGCCCACCGGCCTGCTCGGCGACCCGCTGCGTATACGCCAGGTGCTCACCAACCTGGTCAGCAACGCGATCAAGTTCACCGAGCGCGGTTCGGTGGTGGTGCGCGCCATGCTTGAGGAAGAGCGCGGCGCCGAGGCGGTGGTCAAGATCACCATCACCGACACCGGCAACGGCCTGTCGCCGGACCTGCAGAAAAACCTGTTCAACGCCTTCACCCAGGTGGACCAGAGCGCCCGCCGCCGCGAAGGCGGCACCGGCCTGGGCCTGGCGATCTGCAAGCGGCTGGTGGAAGGCATGGGCGGCGAAATCGGCATCGACAGCACCTCCGGGCGCGGCTCCACCTTCTGGTTCACGGTGCGCGCCGAACGGGACGGCGGCGGCGAGCCGGAGGCCGCCCCGGCCGCCCTCAACGGCCTCAGCGTGACCCTGGTGGAAGCCAACGAACACGCCCGCCTGGCGCTGTACCACATGCTCAGCGGCTGGCGCATGGCGGTGACCGAGCTGCAGGCCCTGGAGCAACTGCACGGCCACCTGGAAACCGGCACCCTGGCGAGCACCGACTATTATCTGCTGGCGGCGCCAGCGTCCCTGCCGGACCCCTCACCGCTGACGCCGCTGGTGGAACGCCTGCTGGACACCACCGGCAAACCGGTGATCGTGCTCACCGCCCACGCCGACGCCCTGTCCGGCCAGCTCAGCGGCCACGCCGAGCACTGCCGGGTGCTGGGCAAGCCGCCGACCCGCCGGCGGCTGCGCGACGGGCTGCTGGAGCTGGGCGGCCTGGCGGAACCGGCGTGCGCCGGCGCGGCGGCCGGCGGCGCGGTGCTGCACGCCCGGGTGCTGGTGGTGGACGATCACCCCGGCAACCTGAAACTGGCGCGGGTGTTCCTGGAAGAGATGGGCGTCGACGTGGTGCCCTGCGCCAGCGGCGAGGAAGCGCTCACCGCGTTTTCCCGGGGCACCTTTGATCTGGTGTTCATGGACGTGCAGATGCCGGGCATGGATGGCCTGGAAACCACCCGGCAGATGCGCGAGCGCGAGGGCGAGGGGCTGCGCACACCGATTATCGCGCTCACCGCCCATGCCCTGGAAAGCGAACGGCGCTCACTGCTGGCGGCGGGCATGGACGACTACCTGAGCAAGCCGATCACCGAAGGGCAGTTGCGCCACACCCTGGAGCGCTGGACCCGCAGCGACGGCGCGGAGTGCGAACCGGCCAGCGAGGAAGCGCCGCCGGCGCCGGAGCCGGAGCCGGACACCACCGACCAGGTGGTGGACGAGGCGCTCGGCAAGCAGCGCGCCGGCGGCCGTGAGCACCTGGCCCGGGACATGTTCAGCATGCTGTTGGCGAGCCTGGAGCAGGACGCGCCGGGAATTAACGCCCTGTCCGAGAGCAACAACCGGGACGCGCTGCTGGAGCGCGTGCACAAGCTGCACGGCGCCTGCCGCTACTGCGGCACGCCGCGCCTGGAGCGGGCCGCCCGGGAGCTGGAAGAAGGCCTCAAGACCGATGTCGACGACGACCGCCTGGAGCATCTGGTGGCGACCCTGCTGGCGGAGATCGAAAGCGTTCGTCAGTACGGCCAGGCGGCGCGGCTTTAGGTCCGGCCCGGCCGGTGGAGTCTGTTACCCTTGGGGCCGCAGTGACGACCTTATGGAGTACCCGCATGAGTACCCGCATGTCCGCCAACCCGTTCGGCTTCCGGTTCGACACCGGTTACGCCCACCTGCCCGAAACCCTGTTTGCCTTCTGTGACCCGCAGCCGGTGCAGGCGCCGGAGCTGCTGTTGTTCAACAGCGCGCTGGCGGCGCAACTCGGGCTCGACGCCGAAGCACTGAACAGCGACGCCGGCGCCGCCGTGCTGGGCGGCAACCAGCCGATACCCGGCGGCCAGCCGCTGGCCCAGGCCTACGCCGGCCATCAGTTCGGCAACCCCACCATGCTCGGCGACGGTCGCGCGGTACTGCTCGGCGAGCAGCTCACCCCGGACGACCAGCGCCGCGACATTCAGCTCAAGGGCTCCGGGCGCACGCCGTTTTCGCGCGGCGGCGACGGCCGCGCCGCTCTCGGCCCGATGCTGCGCGAATACATCATCAGCGAAGCGATGCACGCCCTGGGCGTGCCCACCACTCGCGCGCTGGCGGTGGTCGGCACCGGCGAGCAGGTGCTGCGCGACACCGCCCAGCCCGGCGCCATCCTCACCCGGGTGGCGGCCTCGCATCTGCGCGTGGGCACCTTTCAGTACGCCGCCGGCCGCCAGGACACGACGCTGCTGGACACCCTGGTGGACTACACCCTCAAGCGGCACTACCCGGAACGGGTGGGCGCCGACGTGCCGGCGCTGGCGCTGCTGGAAGCGGTGATGGACCGGCAGATCGCGTTGATCACCGAATGGATGCGCGTGGGCTTTATCCACGGCGTGATGAACACCGACAACGTCGCCCTGTCCGGGGAGACCATCGACTACGGCCCCTGCGCCTTCATGGACCGCTACCATCCGGAGACCGTGTTCAGCTCCATCGATCAGCGCGGCCGCTACGCCTACGGCAACCAGCCGGTGATCACCCAGTGGAACCTGGCGCGCTTCGCGGAAACCCTGATTCCGCTGATCGACGACGACGCCGACCGCGCCGTGGAAACCGCGGAAGCGCTGATCAAAAGCCACACCGAGCGCTACGCGCGGCGCTGGCTGGTGATGATGCGCGGCAAACTGGGGCTGGTCGGCGAGGAGGACGGCGACGCCGCCCTGGCCGCCGACCTGCTCGACTGGATGGCCCGCCACGACGCCGACCACACCAACACCTTCCGCGATCTGATCGGCGGCGCCACGCCGCCGGGCGAGCCGTTCCAGAACGACGAGTTCGGCGACTGGCACCGGCGCTGGCAGGCGCGGCTGGGCCGCAACGGCAAGGCCGAGGAGGACGCCTGGGCGCTGATGGGCCGCCATAACCCGGCGGTGATCCCGCGCAACCACCAGGTGGAGGCGGCGCTGTCGGCGGCGGTGCGTGACGGTGACCTGGCGCCGGTGAAGGCGCTGCTGGCGGCGCTGGACGACCCCTACCGGGACCGGGGGCCGGACGACCCCTACCGGCAGCCGCCGGCGCCGGACGAGCAGGTGCTACGCACCTTCTGCGGCACCTGACACTTTCTTCGGTCTGACTAAAGGGCGCTGCCGGCGGCACCGTCAATCAGCACACGCATGGCGCGCACCGCTTCGTCCAGGCCGGTCATCACCGCGCGGGCGATGATGCCGTGGCCGATGTTCAGTTCGTTGATGCCCGGGATCGCCGCGATCTCGCGGGTGTTGTGGTAGTGCAGGCCGTGGCCGGCGTTGACGATCAGCCCGGCCTCGCGGCCCAGCGCCACCGCGTCGCGGATACGGGTCAGCTCGCGGGCCGCCGCCTCCTTGTCGCGGGCTTCCGGCGCGGTGAGGTCGGCGTAGTGGCCGGTGTGGATCTCGATGGCCGGTGCCCGGCAGCGCACCGCCGCTTCGATCTGCGCCGGGTCCGCGTCGATGAACAGGGACACTTCGATGCCGGCGTCCGCCAGCCGCGCGCAGCAATCACGGATCCAGTCTTCGTTGGCGACCACGTCCAGGCCGCCTTCGGTGGTCAGTTCCTCGCGCTTTTCCGGCACCAGACAGCTGTGCGCCGGGCCGATGCGGCGGGCAATGCCGACCATTTCCTCGGTGGCGGCCATTTCCAGGTTCATGCGCGTCTGCAGGGTGTGCGCCAGCAGCTCCACGTCACGGTCCTGAATGTGCCGGCGGTCTTCGCGCAGGTGCACGGTGATGCCGTCGGCGCCGGCCTGCTCGGCGATCAGCGCGGCCTGCACCGGGTCCGGGTAGCGGGTGCCGCGGGCCTGGCGCAGGGTGGCCACGTGATCGATGTTGATGCCGAGAAGAACGGACATGGGGGGTGCTCCAGCAACGGATTCAAAGGTTGGGGGAATGGTAGCAGAACCGCTCTAGCGGAACAGTTCGCGGCTGCGCAGGGGCCGGTCGCCGAGGTGCGGGGCCAGCGCCTCGCGCAGCAGCGCCTTGGCGGTGCGGCGCACGTCCGCGTCCCACTGGTCGCGGCCCAGGGCCAGCAGGTGCTCGCCGTAGTAGCCCTCGACGGCGGGCCGCAGGCCTTCGCCGCCTTCCCAGCGGTAGCGGCTGGCCGGGTCCAGGGGCTCGCCCTGCAGGTCGTGGTCCAGGGCCAGGCCGTAGCCGACGTCTTCCAGCAGCATCATTTCGAAGCGGCGCAGGGTGATGTCCAGGGGCGTGTCGCCGGCCAGCTCGGCCAGGGTGCGTTCGTACACCGGCCACAGGTCCGGGTGGGCGTCGTCGCGGTGCAGCAGGCGCACCAGCAGTTCGTTGACGTAGAAGCCGCAGTAGAGCGCCCGGCCGTGCAGGGCCAGGCTGGGGCCGCGCGGCTCCACCTGGCGCAGGGTGAACAGCTCGCCGCCGGCTTTCAGGTCCACCCAGAGCGGCGCGAACGGCGCCAGGGAGGCATCCCGGCGGCCGCCGCGCGCCACCGCGCCGACCCGGCCCTGGCGGGGCAGGAACAGGTCGACGATCAGGCTGGTGTTGCGGAAGGCGCGGCGGTGCAACAGCCAGGCCGGGGCGAGGCCGTTCGGGCCGCCGGTCTCAGCGGTGGTCATAGCCCAGCGAACGCAGGGCGCGTTCGTCGTCGGACCAGCCGGCTTTGATCTTGACCCACAGGGTGAGCATCACCTTGCGGTCGATCAGGCGTTCCATGTCCTCGCGGGCCTGGGTGCCGATGCTTTTGATGCGCGAGCCCTTATCGCCGATCAGGATTTTCTTCTGGCCGCGCCGCTCCACCAGGATGGTGGCGGCGATGTCGGTGACCTTGGGGCCGTCTTCCCAGATGTCGATTTCCACGGTGATCTGGTGGGGCACTTCCTGGCCCAGCTGGCGCACCACTTTTTCGCGGATGATCTCGGCGGCCATGAAGCGCAGGCTGCGGTCGGTGAGCTGGTCGTCGTCGAACCAGAAATCCCCCTCCGGCAGGCGGCTGGAGAGCGCTTTCTCAAGCACGTCCAGGTTGTGGTCGCGCAGCGCCGACACCGGGATCACCTCGGCGAAGGCGAAGCGCGCCGCCAGGCTTTCCAGGTGCGGCAGCAGCAGGGATTTGTCGGTCAGGTTGTCGACCTTGTTGACCAGCAGAATCACCGGCGTGTCGCCGGCGCGCTGCAGCAGGCCAAGCACGTGCTCGTCGCCTTCGGTCCATTTCAGAGCGTCGACCATGAAGCAGATCACGTCCACGTCGGACAGCGCCGACTGGGCGGCGTCGTTCATTGCCCGGTTGAGGGCGCGCTCCTGGCCGGTGTGGATGCCGGGCGTGTCGGCGAACACGATCTGATAGCCGGGGCGGCTGAGAATGCCGTGGATCCGGTGACGGGTGGTCTGCGGCTTACGGGAGGTAATGCTCACCTTCTCGCCGATCAGATGGTTCATCAGGGTGGATTTGCCCACATTGGGGCGGCCGACGATGGCCACCACGCCGCAACGGGTGTCGCTCATGCTGACTGCTCCAACCAGTCCAGGGCCTGTTCCGCGGCCTGCTGCTCGGCGCGGCGGCGGCTGGCGCCGCTGGCGGTGAATTGCCGGGACAGATCCGGCAGGCTGCAAGCCACTTCGAAGGTCTGTTTCGGCGCCTGTCCGGTCACCGACAGCACTTCGTAGGCGGGTAACTCATGCTTGCGCGCCTGCAGCCATTCCTGCAAGCGGGTTTTGGCGTCCTTGCGCACGCTCTGCGGGGAGATCTGCTCCAGGCGATCGGCGAACCATTTCAGCACCACGTCGCGGCAGGCGTCTTCGCCGCCGTCGATGACGATGGCGCCGATCAGCGCTTCCAGGGCGTCGGCGAGGATCGAATCACGGCGGTTGCCGCCGCTTTTCAGTTCGCCGCCGCCGAGAATCAGGTACTCGCCCACGCCCAGCTCCCGGGCCACTTCCGCCAACGTCTGGCCACGCACCAGGAAGGCGCGCATGCGGGTGAGCTGGCCTTCGGCGGCTTCCGGGAAGCGGTGAAAAATTTCCGAGGAAATAATCAGGCTGAGCTGGGAGTCGCCGAGAAACTCGAGCCGTTCGTTGTTGCGGCGACGGCTGACGCTGCGGTGGCTGAGCGCCAGTTGCAGCAGCGCCGGATCCTTGAACTGATAGCCGAGACGGCGGGTAAGACGATCCAGATCATCCATTACTGACCAATATTCTTGCTGAAGGTGTGGTCGAACTCCATCACCACGAAGACGTTGTAGAACATCGGCTCGCGGACTTCGTAATCGACGCCCACGGACAACTGCCCGCCGGCTTTCTGGATATCCAGATCACGCACGCCGATGGCGTTCACCTGGTTGATGGTAAAGCGCTTGCCGATGGCGTCGTAGACTTCGCGCTCGGACATCAGCGCGGTCTTGCTGTCGGAGAGCACCGAATTGATCGCCGAGCGGATGGTGTTGTATTCCATGTAGGCGGGCACCATGCGAAACGCGGCAGTGCCGAACACCGCCAGGATGATCAGCACCACCACCCAGCCGATCAGGGAAAGCCCGCGCTGACGGGAAGGACCTGTGATCATTATTCTGCCTCCACTTTATCGATCGCCCCATTACGGGAGAAGCTCGGCCAGGAGAAGATCGGGTCCCAGTGCATCCAGATCAGGAAGGCTTCCCCCACCACCAGGTCCTCGGACACCACGCCCCAGAACCGGCTGTCGTTACTGTTGTCGCGGTTGTCGCCCATCACGAAGTAGCTGCCCTCGGGCACCTGCCATTCGCCCTGGGTGCGCTCCGGAATCATGGCGTCGCCGCTGTACGGATTGACCCGCCCTTCCTGCCGGATCAAATGCGGCTGTTCGCCCAGGGTCTCGACGTATTCACGGCGCCACACCTGCGAGTTGCGCTCGCGGCCGACCAGCTCACGGGGCACCGCCTCGCCGTTGACGTAGAGCACGTTGTCACGCACCGCGATGCGGTCGCCGGGCAGCCCCACTACCCGCTTGATGAAGTTCTGCCCGGTGTCTTCCGGGTACTTGAACACCATCACGTCGCCGCGCTCCGGCTCGCCCAGCGGGATGATCTTGGTGTTGGTCACCGGCAGGCGCAGTCCGTAGGAGAACTTGTTGACCAGAATAAAATCATGAACTTTGAGGGTCGGCAACATGGAACCGGAGGGAATGGTGAACGGCTCGACAATAAAAGAGCGGATCACCAGCACGATGAACAACACCGAAATCAGCGAATTGGAGGTCTCCACCGTGTTGCCGATCATGCCCTTGCGCTGGCGCAGTTTGAGCGCTTTGTCCGCCAGCCAGATGATTACCGTGACGAACAGCGCCAGGGTCAGCCACATTCCCACATCAATATCCATTTAGTCGTTCACCTTGAGTACGGCCAGGAACGCGGCCTGGGGGATTTCCACGTTACCCACCTGCTTCATGCGCTTCTTGCCTTCTTTCTGTTTCTGCAGCAGCTTCTTCTTCCGCGACACGTCGCCGCCGTAACACTTGGCGGTGACGTTCTTGCGCAGCGCCTTGACGGTCTGGCGGGCGATGATCTTGCTGCCGATGGCGGCCTGGATCGCCACGTCGAACATCTGGCGCGGCACCAGCTCCTTCATCTTTTCGATCAGGGCCCGGCCGCGATGGGCGGACTGGTCCAGGTGGCAGATCATCGCCAGGGCGTCCACCTTGTCGCCGTTGATCAGCACGTCCACTTTCACCAGCTTGGTGTCCTGGAAGCGCTCGAAGGAGTATTCCAGCGACGCGTAACCGCGGCTGGCGGACTTCAGGCGGTCAAAGAAATCCAGCACCACTTCCGCCATGGGAATGTCGTAGGTGAGCGCGATCTGCTTGCCCAGGAACTGCATGTTGATCTGGTCGCCACGGCGCTCGGTGCACAGCGTGATCACATTGCCCACGTACTCCTGCGGCACCAGGATATTGACCCGCGCGATGGGTTCGCGGAATTCCTCGATCAGGTTGCTGTCCGGCAGCGACGACGGGTTGTCCACGTACAGGGTGGAGCCGTCGTTGAGGATCAGCTCGTAGACCACGGTGGGCGCGGTGGTGATCAGGTCGAGGTCGTATTCCCGTTCCAGGCGCTCATGGATGATCTCCATGTGCAGCATGCCCAGGAAACCGACCCGGAAGCCGAAGCCCAGGGCGTCGGAGCTTTCCGGCTCGTAGAACAGCGAGGCGTCGTTGAGCGCCAGCTTGGAGAGCGCGTCGCGGAAGTCCTCGTAGTCGTCGGCGTTGACCGGGAACATGCCGGCGTAGACCTGCGGCTTGACCTTCTTGAAGCCGGGCAGCATTTCCACGTCCGGCGTCTTGGCGTGGGTCAGGGTGTCGCCCACCGGCGCGCCGTGGATGTCCTTGATGGTGGCGCTCACCCAGCCCACCTCGCCGGCTTCCAGGATGTCGGTCTCTTTGCGCTTGGGGGTGAACACGCCCAGGCTGTCGACCACGTGGTTCTGGCCGGTGGATTTAACGTGGATCTTGTCGCCCTTCTTGAGGCGGCCGTAGCGGATCCGCACCAGCGAGATCACGCCCATGTAGTTGTCGAACCAGGAATCGATGATCAGCGCCTGCAGCCGCGCGTCGCGCTCGCCCGCCGGCGCCGGGATACGCTCCACCAGCTGCTCGAGCAGGTCGTCCACGCCCAGGCCGGTCTTGGCCGACACATGGCAGGCGTCGGTGGCGTCCAGGCCGATGATCTCCTCGATCTCCTCGGCGACCCGGTCCGGTTCCGCCTGCGGCAGATCCACCTTGTTGAGCACCGGCAGCACCTCCAGGTCCTGCTCGATGGCGGTGTAGCAGTTGCCCACCGACTGCGCTTCCACGCCCTGGGCGGCGTCCACCACCAGCAGCGCGCCCTCGCAGGCGGCCAGAGAGCGGGACACCTCGTAGGAGAAGTCCACGTGGCCGGGCGTGTCGATGAAGTTGAGCTGGTAGGTCTCACCGTTACGGGCGGTGTAGTAGAGCGTCACGCTCTGAGCCTTGATGGTGATGCCGCGTTCGCGCTCCAGATCCATGGAATCCAGCACCTGCTCCTTGAGCTCGCGGTCGGACAGCCCGCCGCAAACCTGAATGAAGCGGTCCGCCAGGGTGGATTTGCCGTGATCAATGTGCGCGATGATGGAGAAATTGCGAATGTGCGTAATGTCGGTCACGTATACCCGCCAGAGCCGGAAATGAAAGAAGACACAATGGAGCGCGATTCTAGCGGATTAGGGCGCCAGTGGATAATCCTGTGCGAGCGGCCTGTGGGAGGGGGCCCGCTCCCACAGCCCCGATGATGCCGGGTCAGAGCTTGATGGCGACGAAGCGGGCGTTGCCGTCGCGGTTGACCAGGGCCGGCACGGTGCCCTCGTCGGGCAGGTCGGCGGCGATCTCCCGGTAGGCGTCCAGGCTGTCCACCGGCTTGCCGTTGAGGCTCACCAGCAGGTCGCCGCTGCTCAGCCCGGCGCGGGCGGCGGGGCCGTCCTGGACGCCGGTGATCACCACGCCGTGGTCGGCCTTGACCCGGGCCAGCTCGGCGGCGCTGGCGGCGCGCACTTCCAGGCCCAGCTTGTCGGATTCACCCTGGTCCTGGTCCGGCTGGCCGGCCATGCCCGCCTGGGGGTTGTCCGGCAGCTCGCCGACGGTCACTTCCAGGGTTTTCTCGTCGCCGTCGCGCACCACGGTCATTTCCGCCTCGGTGCCGGCCTTGAGCGCGCCCACCCACTTGGGCAGCTGCGCGGAGCGCTGAATTTCACGGCCGTTGAAGGCGATGATCACATCGCCGGGCTGCAGGCCGGCTTCCGCCGCCGGCGAGCCGCTCTGCACCTGGGCCACCAGGGCGCCCATGGGCTTGTCGAGGCCGAAGGATTCGGCCAGATCGCGGTCCACTTCCTGGATCAGCACGCCCAGCCAGCCGCGGCTGACTTCGCCGGTTTCCTTGAGCTGGTCGGCCACGTCCATGGCCAGGTCGATGGGAATGGCGAAGCTCAGGCCCATGTAGCCGCCGGAGCGGCTGACGATCTGCGAGTTGATGCCGACCACCTGGCCGTTGAGGTTGAACAGCGGGCCGCCGCTGTTGCCCGGGTTGATGGCCACGTCGGTTTGAATGAAGGGCACGTAGTTGTCGGTGGGCAGGCTGCGGCCCTTGGCGCTGACGATGCCGGCGGTCACCGAGCTGTCGAAGCCGAACGGCGCGCCGATGGCCAGCACCCATTCGCCCACCTGCAGGTCGTCGGAGGAGCCGATGTCCACCACCGGCAGGTCGCTGGCGTCCACCTTGATCAGCGCCAGGTCGCTCTGCGGATCGGAGCCGATCAGCTCGGCGTCCAGTTCGCGGCGGTCCTGCAGACGCACCACGATCTCGTCCGCTTCGCCGACCACGTGGTAGTTGGTCAGCACATAGCCGTCGCTGGAGATAATGAAACCGGAGCCCAGCGACTCCGTTTCGGAGCGCGGCGCCGGGCCGCCACCGGGGCCGCCCGGCCCGCCGCCGAACTCGTCGAAAAAGCGGCGGAACATTTCGGGAAGCTGGTCCAGCTGCGACTGCTGGCTGCGCTCGCGGCGGGTGACGGTGCTGATGTTGACCACCGCCGGCGCTTCTTTCTTCACCAGGGCGGTGAAGTCCGGCAGGCCGGTGACCAGCGGCTCGCCGTCACCGGCGTCGGCACGGGCCGGCGCTGTGTCGCGGCTGTCACTGGTGTCCTGCTTGGTGGTGTTGTCGGTGTCCTGGCCGCAGGCGGCGAGCACGCCGGCCAAGGCCAGCATCAACACAATACGATGCGTTATCCCCATGGAAAGGCTCCCTTCTACCCTGTTCTAGGTTCAGGCCGGGTCAGCGCGCGGGCCGCACCCGGATCGTGGTTTCAGCGTCGGCGCCGCCCGGGCGGCTCAGCACGCGCGGCTGATAGCGCCCGGCGCCGGCGACACGGCGACCGTGCAGGCGGGTGATCAGGAAGCCCAGAAGCAGGCCGCCGACGCCGAACAGCGCGGCGCCGTCCACGGCGCGCCCGGCCAGCGTCAGCGACAGCGCGTCGCCCAGCAGGGCGCCGCCGAACAGCAGCGCCAGCGGCAGGGCGTACACCCAGAGGGCGCCGTAGAGCACTGCTTTTTCCGGCACCCCGATCACCACCGGGTCGCCGTCGCGAAAACTGAGATCGGTGACCACCCGCAGGCGGGCGCGCTGGCCGGCGGCCTGGCGGTTGATCACGCTGTGCCCGCAGCCCTGGCGGGCCTGGCACGACGAGCAGGTGCCGGCGCGCACCGTTTCCACCCAGATCGCTCCGGGCTCACGGGCCACCACGCGCCCCTGCTCTTCTATCATGGCCGTTTGTCCGTGGCGCGAATCGCCACCGCTTCCATGATGCGTTCGGCGGTGGGCTGCGGAATTTCGCCCACCAGGGTCATCAGGTAGACGCGCTCGTCCAGGTTCTGCACCCGGCTGATCGCCACGGTGGGGCCGACGCGGCTGACGCCCTCTTCCACCTGATCGTTGGCCACGCTCTCCACGAACAGGGTAAAGGTGGCCAGGCCGTCGGTGTAGCTTTGCGCGGTGACCGGCTGGCGCAGGTCCGCCACCCGCCGCCAGTCGCGGTCGGCGGCTTCAAAGCCGGACGGCAGCCAGCCGGCTTCCACGTGTACGCGCTCGGGGCTGGCCGCGGCCACGTTCTCCAGGGAGCGCTCGGCGATCACCTTGGGCAGCTGGAAATCGGCACGCTCCAGGCCCGGCTCCAGGTCCAGGGACACGAACTCGACGCGCTCCACGGCCAGGCCGCTGGCGTCCACCATTTCGGATTTCAGCAGCAGGCTGCTGTCGCGGTCCACCCACAGCCGGTAGCCGTAGCGGTGGTTGTCCAGGGGCGCCACGCGCATGCGGGTGGTGACGCGGCCGGCCACGCGGCCGTCGCCGTCCACCAGCACGTTGTATTGTTCGGGAATCGATGAGGACAGCCGGTCGCGGAACGCCAGCAGGCCGGTGTCGTTGTCGTTGATGCGGGTCAGGGTGCCGTTGGGGTGCAGGCACACCACTTCATCGCCCAGCTGCAGCACTTCCACCAGGCGGCCGTCGAGGTGGGTGAGGCGCTGGTACTGCTTGCCGTCGATCACCGCGTGGCTCAGTTCCATGGTGCTCACCT
Source organism: Alloalcanivorax sp. (assembly GCF_964221125.1). Classification (NCBI taxonomy): domain Bacteria; kingdom Pseudomonadati; phylum Pseudomonadota; class Gammaproteobacteria; order Oceanospirillales; family Alcanivoracaceae; genus Alloalcanivorax; species Alloalcanivorax sp. Next base: position 35,612 of record NZ_CAXPXK010000096.1, on the reverse strand, counting down.
CGCCGCCCAGCTGATACAGAAAGCGACCCCGGTACTGCAGCTGCTGGGAGGCTTCGGTCATCTCCTCCAGCAGCGCCTGAGCGGGCGTGGGGTCGGCAATCGCGACGGGTGCGGCGAGGGGGGCGGCCAGGGCGAGGCCGAGGGCGAGGGTCCGCATCATTTCGTTAGCGTGCTCCGTTGCGGGCGTCCATGCTCACCAGGCGGGCATAGGGCATCATGCCCTGGCTGCTGTGGCGAGCGGTGAATTCACTGTGGCGCAGCAGCATGGCGTTCACCCGCGGCTGGGCGGTGTTGACGGTGCCGGTGGCGCGCTCGCCCTGACGGGCGCCCTGCGCCACCAAGGAGGTCTCGCCGAACGGCCGCGTCAGGCGCTGCTCGGCGGCCACCGGGGTGGCGCCGATGGTGGCGCTGCCGGTGGGCGCGGACGGCGCGGCGCCGTCATTGGCGGCGATGGTGGGCGCCGCCGCGCCGTTGCCGGCGGGCACGCTCCAGTACTGCCAGCCGATCACGGTGGCGGCGGCCACGGAGGCGGCCACCGCCACCCGGGCAAAGCCGCCCATCATGCCGGCCCGCTTGGCGGGCTTCGATTCCGCCGCCAGGGCGGCGGAGAGCCGTGCGTTGAACGCCGGCGGCACTTCCCGGCTGGCGTGCCCGCGCAGGGTATCGCTGGCCAGTTGCCAGCGGCCCAGGGTCGCGATATCGGCCTGGTCCAGGTCGCGCAGTACGCGCCGGGTTTCCAGTTCGTTGGTTTCGCCGTCCAGGAAGGCGGAAAGCGCTTCGTAGTCCCTGTTCATGTCCTCACCCTCTGTCGCCGCGCTGCGACCCGAGCAGGGGACGCACCGCTTCATCGATGGCTTCACGGGCCCGGAAAATGCGGGAACGAACGGTTCCCACCGGGCACTCCATGACCGCCGCGATATCCTCATAGCTGAGACCTTCGAATTCACGCAAGGTGACGGCGGTCCTCAGCTCCTGGGGCAGCTCCTCGATGGACTTGTGGATAACTGCCTCCAACTCATCGGACAACAGATGCGACTCCGGGGTTCCAATTTCATGGAGCATCTCCGCGCCACTGTACTGTTCCGCCTCGGCGGCATCCAGGTCGGAGCCCGGCGGACGGCGGCTCAACGACACCAGATGGTTCTTGGCGGTGTTCACGGCGATCCGATAGAGCCAGGTGTAAAAGGCACTGTCGCCACGGAAACGGGGCAGCGCGCGCCAGGCTTTGATAAAGGCTTCCTGGGCGACGTCCTGGACCTCGTCGTGGTCACGCACATAGCGGCTGATCAGCGCGAAGATACGCTGCTGGTACTTGAGCACCAGCACCTCGAAGGCGCGCTGATCGCCGCTCTTGGCTTTCTTGACCAACTGTTCGTCTGACACCGGGGCTCCCGTCAAGGTATCACTGTTCCCAGCCTGGCTGGAGGGTAAAACGCGGTATTGTATCAGGTGTTCCACGGGCGGCTATACTAGCGCCTCCGGAAGCACCGGTTTTCACATTGGTTCAACATTTCCCCAGCTAAAGAGGCTTCATGGCCACCTTCCGCTACGACGTTCTGATCATCGGCTCCGGCGCCGCCGGCCTTACCGTGGCCCTGGGCCTGCCCGACGGCGTGCAGGCGGCGCTGCTGTCCAAGGGTGAACTCACCCATGCAAGCACTTACTACGCCCAGGGCGGCGTGGCCGCGGTGCTCGACAGCGACGACTCCCTGGAGAGCCACGTGCGCGACACCCACCTGGCCGGCGGCGGCCTGTGCCATGACGACGCGGTGCGCTACACGGTGGAAAACGGGCCGCGCGCGATTCGCTGGCTGATCGACCAGGGGGTGGACTTTACCCGCCTGGAGGGCTCGGAGGCCAATCCCCTGCCCTACCACCTGACCCGCGAGGGCGGCCACAGCCACCGGCGCATCATCCACGCCGCCGACGCCACCGGGGTGGCGATCTCCAGCACGCTGATCGACCGCGTCAAGGAGCGCGACAATGTACAGCTTTTTGAGCACCGGGTCGCCGTGGACCTGATTCTGCAGGAGCACAACAGCGAACGTCGTTGCTGCGGGGCCTATGTGCACAACATCAAAACCGGCGAAACCGACGTGATTCTGGCGCGCTCGGTGGTGCTGGCCACCGGCGGCGCCTCCAAGGTGTACCTGTATACCTCCAACCCGGACGTGGCCACCGGCGACGGCATCGCCATGGCGTGGCGCGCCGGCTGCCGGGTGGCGAACATGGAATTCATGCAGTTCCACCCCACCTGCCTGTACCACCCCAAGGCGAAGAGCTTTCTGATCACCGAGGCGATCCGCGGCGAAGGCGGCCGCCTGCTGCTGCCCAACGGCGAGCGTTTCATGCCGCGCTTCGACGAGCGCGCCGAGCTGGCGCCCCGGGACGTGGTGGCGCGCGCCATCGACCATGAAATGAAGCGTCTGGGCGCGGACTGCCTGTATCTGGACATCAGCCACAAGCCGGCGGATTTCATCATCGAGCACTTCCCCACCGTGTACGCCAAGTGCCTGCAGCTGGGGCTGGACATCACCCGCGATCCGATTCCGGTGGTGCCGGCGGCGCACTACACCTGCGGCGGCGTGATCATCGACCGCGACGGGCGCACCGACGTGCCCGGGCTGTACGCGCTCGGCGAAACCGGCTTCACCGGCCTGCACGGCGCCAACCGCATGGCCAGCAATTCCCTGCTGGAGTGCTTCGTCTACGGCCGCGCCGTGGCGGAGCATATCGGCGAGCATCTGCACGACCTGCCCGAGCCCCGCGAGGCGGCGCCCTGGGACGATTCCAAGGTGACCGACTCCGACGAAGACGTGGTGATCAGCCACAACTGGGACGAGCTGCGCCGCTTCATGTGGGACTACGTGGGCATCGTGCGCACCACCAAGCGCCTGGAGCGGGCCCAGCACCGGGTGGAGATGCTGAAAAAGGAAATCACCGAGTATTACAGCAATTACCACATCAGCAACGACCTGCTGGAGCTGCGTAATCTGGTGGTGATCGCCGATCTGATTATCCGCTCGGCGCTGCAGCGCAAGGAAAGCCGGGGCCTGCACTTCATGCGTGAATTCCCGGACGCGGACCCGGTCGGCAAGGATTCGGTGCTGGTGCCGGGACGGCCCTGATCAGCGGCGCTGCAGGTAGAGCACCTGGCGCAGCGGCGTCAGCGCCGCCGGGCCGGCCTGGTCCGGGAACACCCACACCCAGCCCCGGCGCGGGCAGTGCAGGGCCAGCCAGTGCTCGCGCAGCATCACCCGGAACGGCGGCGTCAGGGTCACCCGGCGGCCGTCGCGCAGGCTCAGCCGCACGGCGCCGGGGGTGACGTCCACGCTGCGCGGCGTGGCCGGGCGCCAGCGGCGCGCCGCCACCAGCGCGGCCAGCCCGGTGAGCGCCGCCAGGCTCAGCGGCAGGCCACTGAGCAGGATCGCCGCCGCGCCCAGGCCGAGCGCGGCGCACCGCAACCGCCGCGGGTAGCGGGAGCCGGCCAGCTCAACCCTTCTGGGCCACACGGTCGAGCAACTCGGCGACGAAGGCGCGCAATTCCGGGTCCTCGGGCTGGGAGCGCCGGGTGAACCATTCCAGCAGGTCCACGTCCTCGCATTCCAGCAGGCGGGCGAAGCGGGCGCGGCGCTCATCGTCGTCGACCTCGAAAAAACGCTCCAGATAGGCGTTGAGCACCACTTCCACCTCGGAGGCGCCGCGCCGGCATTGCCAGTGGAAACGTCGCTTCTGTTCGGCGATATCAAGGGATTCCGGGGGTGTCATTGATGGCGCCTCTTTGGCTGATGGACTGACAGATCAGGGGTGGATTATCTATCATCATGGGCCTTGGTTTACAGCCATGCGCCCCAAACTCTGGCGCGGCACTCGCTATTTCCAAGCTCGATATTCTAAGGAAAGGGGCATTATGAGCACCTGGCAAGCCATTCTCGGCGATCAGCAACCCAGCGCGGGCGGCGTGCGGCAACCGGCGCTGGCGCTTTGCGACCACCTGGCGGTTATCCGCGTGACCGGCGACGAAGCCGGCGACTATCTGCAGGGGCAGATCACCGCCGACCTCAAGCACATCGACGAAGGCGCCCAGCGGCTGGCCATGCACCTTTCCCTGAAGGGCCGGGGGCTGGTCAGCGCCCGGGTGGCGGCGATGCCCGGCGGCTACCTGCTGGTGGTGCCCCAGGCCCGGGTGGACGACACCCTGCGCTGCTTCGAGAAATACAAACTGCGCGCCAAGGCCGATTTCCAGCCTGACCCGGAACTGGCGGTGGCGCAGCTCAGCGGCGGCGTCGACGGCACCCTCGCCGAGGCCGGCCTGCCGGTGCCCGGCGCCGGGCAGAGCGCGCACCGCGACGGCATCACCGTGCTGCGCTACGCCCACGCGGACGTGGCGCTGCTGGTGGCGGCGCCGGGCCTGCTGGGCGCCCACTGGCAGGCGCTGAGCGCCGAGCGCGCCCTGGTGGACAGCAACGGCGCCCGCTTCCAGGACATTCTGGCGGGCGAGGCCCAGGTGTTCTCCGGCGGCGAGGACCTGTTCCTGCCCCAGGTGCTGAATTACGACGTGCTCGGCGGCGTCAGCTTCAAGAAAGGCTGCTACACCGGCCAGGAAGTGGTGGCGCGGATGCACTTCAAGGGCAAGCTCAAGCAGCGGATGCGCGCCTTTCAGTACCAGGGGCCGCCGCTGCAGGCCGGGGAAAGCCTGCGTAACGCCGACGGCAAGGCGGTGGGCGAAGTGGTCGACAGCGCCCCGGGCGCGCCGGCCCCGGTGGCACTGGCGGCGCTGCGCGTGACCCACGAGGGCGAGCTCTACCACGGTGACCAGCCGCTGCACGCCGAGCCGCTGGACCTGCCCTACTCGCTGCCGCAACCGAAATCCTGAACCGTTAGCACACCGGAGGCGCCATGGCGTTCCAAGACTACTCCTTGATCCAGGCGCCGATGGCCGGCGGCCTGTCCACCGCTGACGTCGTGGCGGGCGCCAGCCGCGCCGGCGCGCTCGGCTCGGTGGGCGCCGGCTATTTGAGCGGCGACGCCATCATGGCCGCCGCCGAGGGCGTGCGGGCGGCGGGCGGCGACGCCTTCGCCATCACTCTGTTTATTCCCGCCGAACGGGACGCCACCGACGCGGAATGGCGGGCGGCCCTGAAGGCGCTGTCGCCCTGCTACCGGCAGGCCGGCGTGCCGCTGCCGGATGATTTTCCGCCGCTGCCGGATTTCCGTGAGCAGTTCGAGGCCATGCTGGAGGCGCGCCCGGCGGTGTTTTCCTGGACCTTCGGGCGCCTGCCCAAATCGATGATGGCGGCCTGCCGGGCGCGCGGCATCGCCCTGGTGGGCACCGCCACGCACCGTGACGAGGCGCTGGCGCTGGCCGGCGACGGCGTCGACGGCATCGTGCTGCAGGGCGAGGAAGCCGGCGGCCACCGTGGCGGGGCCGACCCGCAGGGCGAAGGCCAGCCGCTGGACGCGCTGCTGAGCGCCTGCCAGGACATCGCGACGCCGCTGATCGCCGCCGGCGGCCTGATGGACGGCGCCGACGTGGCGCGGGTGATGGCCGCCGGCGCGGCCACCGGCCAGCTGGGCACGGCGTTTTTGCGCTGCCCGGAGGCCGGCACCGCCGAGGGCTGGCGCCAGGCATTGGCCGACGCGGGGCCGGACGCCACCGCGGTGACCCGGGCGGTGTCCGGGCGCTGGGCGCGGGGCATCGCCAACGCCTGGATGGACGGGCGGGCGCCCACCGAGGTGGCGCCTTACCCGGACCAGCACCGGCTCACCTCGCCGTTGCGCAAGGCCGCCGGCGTCGAATGGAAGAGCCTGTGGGCCGGGACCGGGGCGCACCGGAGCCGGGCGTTGCCGGTCGAGGAGCTGGTCCAAGTCATCGAGGAGGAGCGTCGGGCGGCGGGTCGGTAGACCGCCCGGTGTGACCCTCCAGGGAGGCGCCTCTGGGATCCTGCCGGCCGGCTTGCCGGCCTTTCGCGGGCGAGGCCCGCTCGCACAAGGCCACCCTCAGGCTCAGAGGTCGGCTAGGGGGTGCTGCGGCGCCGGGTTCCGGAAGAAGCCGTCGATGTATTCGGGGTCGACCTGGTCGACGTCGCGGTGGCGGAAGCGCGGTTTGCCGTCCTTGTCGATGAGCAGGGCGCGGACGCCTTCGCGGAAGTCGGCGTGCAGGGTGCATTGCACCGCCAGGCACCATTCCATGCGGAACACTTCGGCCAGGGACAGGTGGCGGCTGCGCCGCAGTTGTTCCCAGACCAGGTGGGCGGTTTGCGGGCAGCCGTCGGCGAGGGTGGCGCGGGCTTTGTCAAGCCAGCCGTCGCATTGTTTGTGCTCTAGGATGCGGTGCACCACTTCGTTGACGGTGGCGGCGTCGCAGAGGGTGTTGATGGTGTCGAGATGATCCATCACCGCCGGGGTGAGGCTGTCCGGGCGGGTGGCGAGATCCTGCAGGGTGCGGTGCAGTTGCCGGCGGTTGGCGGCGCGGTCGTCCTGGTAGTGGGTTTCGGCCAGGGCGTCGAGCACCTGCTCGCGGTCGGCGTCGACGAAGCGGTCGGCGAGCCCCAGGTCGAGGGCGTCGCGGGCGTTGAGGTGGACGCCGGTGAGGCCCAGGAACAGGCCGGTTTTGCCGGGCAGGCGGTTGAGGAACCAGCTGGCGCCCACGTCCGGGAACAGGCCGATGGTGATTTCCGGCATGGCGAGCCGGCTTTTCGGGGTCACCAGGCGGAACTGGCTGGCCTGCATCAGGCCCATGCCGCCGCCCATCACCACGCCGTCCGCCCAGCAGATCACCGGGGTCTCGGAGGTGTGCAGGCGATGGTCGAGGCGGTATTCACTGGCGAAGTAGTGCTCGGTGAACGGGTTCCGGCTTTGTCCGGCGTGCTTGACCATGGCGCCGTGCAGGGCGACCACGTCGCCGCCGGCGCTGAGCGCCTTGCCGCCGTTGCCTTCCAGCCAGATCGCCACGACCTCTTCGCGGGCCTGCCAGTCGGTGATTTGCCGGTCGAGGGCTTCGATCATTTCCAGGCTGAGGGCGTTGAGCGAGCGCGGCGCGTTGAGCGTGGCGCGGCCGATCAGGTGGCCGCTGCCGGTGGGGCGTTCTTCGAACTGTACACTGTCGGTCATGCCGAAAGGGTCCTTAATGGGTCGGTGATGCGAAGGTTCACAGGGACCAGTCGATGGGGTCCTTGCCTTGTTGCAGAAGGTACTGGTTGGCGCGGGAAAAGTGCCCGCAGCCCAGGAAACCGCGATGCGCGGAGAGCGGCGACGGGTGCGGCGCGGTGAGCACGCAGTGGCGCTGGCGGTCGATCAGCTTGCCTTTTTTCTGGGCGTAGCTGCCCCACAGAAAAAACACCACGCCTTCGCGCTCGCGGTTGATGTGCTCGATGGCCTGGTCGGTGAATTCTTCCCAGCCCTGGCGCTGGTGGGAAGCGGCCTGGCCGGCGCGCACGGTGAGCACCGCGTTGAGCAACAGCACACCCTGGCGCGCCCAGGCGTCCAGGTTGCCGTGGTCCGGGGCCGGGATGCCCAGGTCCCGCTCGATTTCCTTGAAGATATTGATCAGCGACGGCGGCGTGCGCACGCCCGGCTGCACCGAGAAGCACAGCCCGTGGGCCTGGTTGGGGCCGTGGTACGGGTCCTGGCCGAGAATCACCACCTTGACCTGGTCGAAGGGGGTCTCGTTAAAGGCGCGGAAGATGTCCGGGCCGGGCGGGTAGACGGTCTCGCCGGCCTGCTTTTCCTGGCGCAGGAAGGCTTTCAGATTCTGCATGTAGGGCTTGGTGAATTCGTCACCGAGCACCTGCTTCCAGCCCGGCTCCAACTCCACCGAGGACTGTTCAGCCATGGGGGACCAGCTTCTCCAAAAGGTGGTGCATGCGTTTGTTGAGCGCCTTTTCGTCGGCCCATTCCGGGTGGGCGAGCAGGCGCACCTCGGTGGCGAGCAGGAAGCTGTGGATCAGCTCCGCGTCCAGTTCCGGGCTTTCCGACCCCACCGCCCGGCAGGCGTCGATCAGTAGCGACGACATTTCCTTGAGGTACAGATCCGCCAGCCCCCGCAGGCGCGGGTCGAGAATCGCCTCCTGGAAGAACGCCTGCTCGGCGATCAGATGCTCGCGGCGGTTGGTCACCTCATCGAGGATGAACGCGGTGGTCATCGACGCCAGCGACTCGATCAGACGGGCGCGGTCGGGCTCCTGGTGGCTGGCCTGGGCCTGGAACTGCTGGATCAAGCCGAACGCCTGGTCGCGGAACGGGCGGATCACCTCTTCCAGGGCACGCTCCGCGAACAGCGTGAAGGCGTCCGCGATCAGGTCGGAGATGTCCTTGAAGTAATAGGTGGTGGCGGAGAGCGGCACATCCGCCTCGCGGGCCACGGCGCGGTGGCGCACCGCGCGGATGCCGTCGGTGACGATGATGTTAAGCGCCGCGTCCAGAATGGCCTGGCGGCGTTGTTCACTGCCGGCGCGACGGGCCTTGCGGCCCTGATACTGAATGGCTGAACTCATAACGGCCTTCACTTTGTTATTCGTTAATGCGCACTGATGTCGGGCTAGCGCGGTCGCATGTGAGGAAACAGGATTACATCACGAATAGAGGGAGAATTCGTGAATAACATCACCAGACGGTCGATGCCGATTCCCTCACCGGCGGTGGGCGGCAGGCCGTGTTCCAGAGCGGTGATGTAGTCTTCGTCGTAGAACATGGCTTCGTCGTCCCCCGCTTCTTTTTCGGCCACCTGGGCGCGAAATCGTTCCGCTTGATCCTCGGCGTCGTTGAGCTCGGAGAAGCCGTTGGCGATCTCGCGGCCGCCGACGAAGAACTCGAAGCGCTCGGTGACGAAGGGGTCGTCGTCCTTGCGGCGGGCCAGCGGCGACACCTCGGTGGGGTAATCGGTAATGAAAGTGGGGTCCTTGAGGCGGTGCTCGACGGTCTTCTCGAAGATCTCGATCTGCACCTTGCCCAGGCCCCAGCCGTCCTTCACGGCGATGCCCAGCCGTTCGGCGATGCCGCGGGCGCCCTGCTCGTCGGCCAGGGTGGCGGCGTCGATGTCGTCGTTGTACTGCAGGATGGAATCGAACACCGACAGCCGCGCGAACGGCTTGCCGAAGTCGTAGACGTCATCCTGGTAGGGAATCTCGGTGGTGCCGAGCACGTCCTGCGCCAGGGTGCGCAGCATGTCCTCGGTGAGGTTCATCAGGTCGTTGTGATCCGCGTAGGCCTGGTAGAACTCCAGCATGGTGAATTCCGGATTGTGCCGGGTGCTGAGGCCCTCGTTGCGGAAGTTGCGGTTGATCTCGAACACCCGCTCGAAGCCGCCCACCACCAGACGCTTGAGGTACAGTTCCGGCGCGATGCGCAGGTACATGTCCAGGTCCAGGCTATTGTGATGGGTGATGAACGGCCGCGCCGTGGCGCCGCCGGGGATCACCTGCAGCATGGGCGTTTCCGCTTCCACGAAACCGTGGCGCACCAGGTAGTTGCGGATGCCGGCCACCATCTGTGAGCGGATCTGGAAGGTGCGGCGGCTGTCCTCGTTGACGATCAGGTCCACGTAGCGCTGACGGTAGCGGGACTCGGTGTCGGTGAGGCCTTTGTGTTTTTCCGGCAGCGGGCGCAGCGATTTGGTGAGCAGCAGGTACTCGTCCATCATCACGTACAGGTCGCCCATGCCGGATTTACACAGGGTGCCGCGCACGCCCACCACGTCGCCCAGGTCCCAGTGCTTGGTGTCTTTCTGCACCGGCTTGGGGGCGAAGATCTGGATGCGCCCGGACATGTCCTGCAGCACCTTGAAGGCTTTGCGGTCGAGCATCAGGCGCCCGGCCACGGCCACCTGGATGTTCTTTTCTTCCAGCTCTTCCTTGCTCAGCTCGCCGTACTGTTTTTGCAGGTCGGCGGCCAGGCTGTCGCGGCGGAAGTGGTTGGGAAACGCCTCACCGCTTTCGCGCCACTCGTTGAGCTTGGCGCGCCGCTCGGCGATCAGACGGTTTTCGTCGGCGCCTTCGTGGGCGGCGTCGTTGGGGGTGTTCTGTTCGTCAGCCATGTGTTTAACCTTTTAAAGCCCTGCCTTCAGCGAGGCCTGGATAAAGCGGTCCAGGTCGCCGTCGAGGACCTGCTGGGTGTTGTGGCTTTCCACGTTGGTGCGCAGGTCTTTGATGCGGCCGTCGTCGAGCACGTAGGAGCGGATCTGGCTGCCCCAGCCGATGTCCGATTTGCCCTCTTCCTGCTTCTGCTTTTCGGCGTTGCGCTTTTGCAGCTCCAGGTCGTAGACCTTGGCCTGCAGCATGCGCATGGCCTGGTCCTTGTTCTGGTGCTGGGAGCGGCCGTTCTGGCACTGCGTCACCAGGGTGGTTTCCTCGCCGGTTTCCGGGTCGGTGTGCACATAGGTCAGACGCACCGCGGAATCGGTCCGGTTGACGTGCTGACCGCCGGCGCCGGAGGCCCGGTAGGTGTCGACGCGGATCTTGGACGGATCGATGTCCACGTCGATGTCCTCGTCCACTTCCGGGGACAGGAACACCGAGGCGAAGGAGGTGTGGCGGCGACCGCCGGAGTCGAACGGGCTCTTGCGCACCAGGCGGTGCACGCCGATCTCGGTGCGCAGCCAGCCGTAGGCGTACTCGCCCTCGAAGCGCACGGTGGCGGACTTGATGCCGGCCACGTCGCCGTCGGAGGCTTCCACCAGCTCGGTCTTGAAGCCGTGCGCCTCGCCCCAGCGCAGGTACATGCGCAGCAGCATCTCGGCCCAGTCCTGGGCTTCGGTGCCGCCGGAACCGGCCTGGATGTCCAGATAGGCGTTGGAGGCGTCCATCTCGCCGGAGAACATGCGGCGGAATTCCAGGTCGGCGACCATGCGCTCCAGGCGCTGCAGGTCCGCTTCCACTTCCGCGACGGTGGCTTCGTCGCCCTCTTCCACCGCCAGTTCAAGCAGATCGCGGGTGTCACCGATGCCCTGACCGGCCTGGTCCAGGGTGGCGACGATGTGTTCCAGTTGCGAGCGCTCCTTGCCCAGGGCCTGGGCCCGCTGGGGCTCGTTCCAGACGTCCGGCAGGGCCAGTTCGCGCTCTACTTCGACCAGTCGTTCGCTCTTCTGGTCGTAGTCAAAGATACCCCCTCAGCGCATCGACGCGCTCGGCCAGGTCGGTGAGGTGGGTTCTCAGCGGATTCACTTCCATAAAGGTTCTCAGTGCGCTTTCAATAGAATGGGAAAAGCCGCGTATTCTACCGTTTCAGCCGGCCCCTGACGAGGCCGGGGCCGGCGGGCACCGGGGGTCAGTCCACCAGTTCGTAGACGTGGAAGGCCTCGGGTTTGAGGTTATCCAGGGTGGTGCCGATGTAGACGGCGTTGTTGGGGATGCCGCTGCCGGTGGCGAATACTTTGAAGCGGCGCACTTCCTTGGGGGTGTCGATGACGGTGTCGGCGTCCACTTCCACCCACATGTAGATGGCGCGTTCCTGCTGGATAAAGTCAACGCGCAGCACATCACCTTCTTCCGGCAGGCGCAGTTCCTGCACATCGGTGCCGGCTTCCAGGCGGTGTTTGTGAATTGTTTTCATGCTTCCCTCCGTTAGGGGCTGCCAGACATCGCCGGCCTTTTGGGCCGCGCGAGAATCGAATCGGGTACAACACGCCGGGGCGGCGCGAACGGCAATGCTAGCAAAGTGCCCGCGGGGAGGCACCTGTTACGCGGGTCTGAGGTGCTCGAAGAGCAGCTGCGGGTTGCGGTTGCCGCGGAATTCGTTCACTTCCAGGCGGTAGACGCCGTACACCCGACGCAGGCGGTCGCCGAGCTGGTCCAGGTCGGCGTTGAAATGGATGCCGTCCACCACCCCGCCGCAGCCGGGCAGGCCCAGGGTGAGCTTGAGGTGGCGCTCGCCGACCACGCGGCTGTCCAGCACCTCGAACTCGCCGTCGAAGCGCGGCGGCGGGAAGCCCTGCCCCCACGGGAAGCGGTGGCTGAGGAGTTCCGCGGTGTCCAGGCAGAGGTCCGCTTCCTCCAGGGCGCCGTCGGTTTCCACCACCTCGTCGAACAGGTCGGCGCCGGCCACCGCCGCCACCGCGTCCCGGAACGCCTCGGTGAAGGCCGGCAGATGGTCGGCGCGCAGGGTCATGCCGGCGGCCATGGCGTGGCCGCCGAACTTGTGCAGCATTTCCGGGTGGGCGGTGGCCACCGCGTCCAGCACGTCGCGCAGGTGCAGGCCGGGTATCGAGCGGCCGGAGCCCTTGAGCATGCCCTTCTCGCGGGCCGGGGCGAAGGCGATCACCGGCCGGTGCACCGACTCCTTGACCCGCGAGGCGAGGATGCCCACCACCCCTTCGTGCCAGTCCGGGCCGTGCAGGCAGAGCGCGGCGGGCAGCTCGCGCTCGCGCAGCCGCGCCACTTCCAGCATGGCGGCGTCGCGCATGCCCTGCTCGATGCCGCGCCGCTCGCGGTTGATGGTGTCCAGCTCTTCGGCGAAGCGGCGCGCCTGTTCCTCGCTGTCCGCCAGCAGGCACTCGATGCCGTGGCTCATATCGGTGAGGCGGCCGGCGGCGTTGAGGCGCGGCCCGGCGGCGAAGCCCAGGTCCGCCGCCACTACTTTGGCCGGGTCGCGGCCGGCCACGCGCAACAGGGCGCGCAGGCCGGGGCTGCCCTTGCCGGCGCGGATGCGGCGCAGGCCCTGCTCCACCAGGATGCGGTTGGCGTCGTCCAGGATCACCACGTCGGCCACGGTACCCAGGGCCACCAGGTCCAGCAGGTCGAGCACCGGGCTTTTGACGCCCAGGCGGCGCTGCACCGCCAGCAGTAAATAGAAGGCGACGCCGACGCCGGCCAGGTTGCGGGCCGGGAAGCCGTCCTCGCACAGGCGCGGATTGACCAGGGCGTCCGCGTCCGGAAGTTGGTCGCCGGGCAGGTGGTGGTCGGTGATCAGCACGCGCATGCCGGCGGCCCGGGCGGCGGCCACGCCGTCGACGCTGGCGATGCCATTATCCACGGTGATGATCAGGTCCGGGGCCAGGGTCTCCCGGGCCAGCTCGACGATCGCCGGCGACAGGCCGTAGCCGTACTCGAAGCGGTTGGGCACCAGGTAGTCCGGGCGCCGGAAGCCCAGGCCGGCCAGCCCGCGCACCATCAACGCGGTGGCGGTGGCGCCGTCGGCGTCGTAGTCGCCCACCACACAGATGCGCCAGTGCTCGTCGCGGGCCTGCTGCAGCAGGTCCACCGCGGCGCCCAGGCCGTTGAAGCCGTCCGGGTGCGGCAGGCGGCCCAGGCTCAGCTGCAGCTGCTCTTCCCGGGTGACGCCGCGGGCGGCCAGCACCCGGGCCAGCAGCGGCGACACGCCGGGCCAGTCGGGCACGGTGTCCAGGGTACGGCGGCGGATCTCGGGAAAAGGACGTGCGCTCATCAATTCAGCCTGGCGGAAAGACGCGGCAAGGGTCCGCATAGACGCCTCCCGAGTCAAGATACTCCGGGCCCGGCTTGCTGTATCCTCCTCATGGCTGAAAGCGCCGGTGGTTGAAAGACCCCGCCCCGCACCCAATACAGGCGGGAAGCGGGCTTGCAACGACCGGCAAGTCACAAAAAGGGACTGAATGTATGCCCTTTGCTTTCATATACTTGGCGCCCCCGAGTGAGGAACCACAGGCTCACCAAGGCGGCTGGCCGGCCGCATACTTTGGGACTGGAGAGCAAACGATATGATTTACCAAGGCAACGCCGTAAGCGTACAACTGCTTGACGACGGGATCGCCGAACTGAAGTTCGACCTTCAGGGCGAGTCCGTGAACAAGTTCGACCGTGCCACCCTGGAAGACCTGAGCAAGGCCACCGAGGCCCTCAAAGGCAACGACCAGGTGAAGGGCATCGTCGTCACCTCCGCGAAAAACGTGTTCATCGTTGGCGCGGACATCACCGAATTCACCGAAATGTTCGCCCAGGACGAAGCGGAGATCGCCAAATGGTCCCGCCAGGCGAACGACATCTTCAATGCCTTCGAAGACCTGGACGTGCCGAAAGTGGCCGCCATCAACGGCTTCGCCCTGGGCGGCGGCCTGGAAATGTGCCTGGCCTGCGAATTCCGAGTGATGAGCGAACAGGCCCAGGTGGGCTTCCCGGAAGTGAAGCTGGGCATCTACCCCGGTTTCGGCGGCACCGTGCGCGCGCCGCGCCTGATGGGCGTGGACAACGCCATTGAGTGGATCTCCGCCGGCGGCCAGCACAAGCCGGAAAAAGCCTTCAAGGACGGCATGGTGGACGCGGTGGTCAAGCACGACGACGTGCGTGACGCCGCCATCGACCTGGTCAAGCAGTGCCTGGCCGGCAAGATCGACTTCCGCGCCAAGCGCCAGGAAAAGCTGGAGCCGCTGCCGATGCCCCCGATGGAGCAGATGATGGCGTTCCAGACCGGTTCCGCCATGGTCCAGCAGCAGGCCGGCAAGAACTACCCGGCGCCCATGGAAGCGGTAAAATCCATGCAGAAAGCCGCCGGCATGAAGCGCAACGAAGCGCTGGACGTGGAGTCCAAGGGCTTCGCCAAGGTCGCCAAGACCCCGCAGGCCACCGCCATGGTGGGTCTGTTCCTGGCCGACCAGCAGGTTAAGAAAGTGAACGGCAAGACCGCCAAGGCCAGCCGCGAGATTAACAACGCGGCGGTACTGGGCGCGGGTATCATGGGCGGCGGCATCGCCTTCCAGTCCGCCCTGAAAGGCACCCCCATCGTCATGAAGGACATCAAGGCGGAAGCCCTGGACCTGGGCATGAACGAAGCCTCCAAGCTGCTCGCCAAGCGCGTCAGCAAGGGCAAGATGGACGCCGCCAAAATGGGCAAGACCCTGTCCATGATCCGTCCCACCCTGAGCTACGGTGACTTCACCAACATCGACGTGGTCGTCGAGGCGGTGGTCGAGAACCCGAAGATCAAGCAGTCCGTGCTGGCGGAAACCGAGGAAGTGCTGGGTGACGACGCGGTGCTCGCGTCCAACACCTCCACCATTTCCATCACCCGCCTGGCGGAAGCCCTGAAGAAGCCGGAGAATTTCGGCGGCATGCACTTCTTCAACCCGGTGCACATGATGCCCCTGGTGGAAGTGATCCGCGGCGAGAAGACCTCCGACGAAACCGTCGCCACCCTGGTCAAGTACGCCCAGAAGATGGGCAAGAACCCGGTGGTGGTGAACGACTGCCCCGGCTTCCTGGTGAACCGCGTTCTGTTCCCCTACTTCGCCGGCTTCGGCATGCTGGTGCGCGACGGCGCCGACTTCCAGCAGGTCGATAAGGTGATGCAGAAGTTCGGCTGGCCCATGGGCCCCGCCTACCTGCTCGACGTGGTCGGCATCGACACCGGCGTGCACGCCGCCGAAGTGATGGCCGAAGGCTTCCCCGACCGCATGCAGCACGACTTCAAGGACCCGTCCGAGATCATGTTCGAAAACGAACGCTATGGTCAGAAGAACGGCATCGGCTTCTACAAGTATGAAGAAGACAAGAAGGGCAAGCCCAAGAAGGTGGTCGACGAGAAGACCTACGAGCTGATCAAGCCGATGGTCACCGGCGAGTCCAAGGAGTTCGACGCCGACGACATCATCGCCCGCATGATGATCCCGATGTGCACCGAAACCATCCGCTGCCTGGAAGACAACATCGTCGGCTCCGCCGCCGAAGCCGACATGGCCATGATCTACGGCATCGGCTTCCCGCCGTTCCGCGGTGGCCCGCTGCGCTACATCGACAGCATCGGCACCAAGGCGTTCGCGGAACTGTGCGACAAATACGCCCACCTGGGTAAGCTTTACGAAGCCCCCCAGATGCTTAAAGACAAGGCCGCCAAAGGCGAAGCCTTCTTCGCGTAAGGCACGGGCAAAGGAGATTTTGAAATGAGTTTGAATCCGAAAGACGTTGTCATCGTCGATGCCGTGCGCACCCCGATGGGCAAAAGCCGTAACGGCCAGTTCCGCAACGTGCGCGCGGAAAAACTGTCCGCGCTGCTGATCCAGGCGCTGATGGCGCGCAACCCCAACTGGAGCATCGAAGAAACCGAAGATGTGATCTGGGGCTGCGTGAACCAGACCAAGGAACAGGGCATGAACATCGCCCGCAACATTTCCATGCTGGCCGGCCTGCCGCGCACCAGCGCCGCGCAGACCGTGAACCGCCTGTGCGGCTCCTCCATGCAGGCCCTGCACAGCGCCGCCCAGGCCATCGAAACCGGCAACGGCGACGTATTCGTGATCGGCGGCGTGGAGCACATGGGCCATGTGGCCATGGACCACGGCGTGGACCTCAACCCCGAGCTGTCCAAGTACACCGCCCGGGCCTCCAACATGATGGGCCTGACCGCGGAAATGCTCGGCCGCATGCACGGCATCACCCGTGAACAGCAGGACCAGTTCGGCGTGCGCTCCCACAAGAAAGCCTGGGAAGCCACCGAACAGGGCCGCTGGAAGAACGAGATCGTGCCGATCGAAGGCCACGACGCCGAAGGCCGCAAGGTACTCTGCGAAATCGACGAGACCATCCGCGCCAACGCCAGCCTGGAAGACATGACCAAGCTGCGCCCGGTGTTCGACCCGGCCAGCGGCTCCGTGACCGCCGGCACCTCCTCGGCCCTGTCCGACGGTGCCAGCGCCATGCTGGTGATGAGCGCCGAGCGCGCCCAGGCCCTGGGCCTCAAGCCCCGCGCCAAGATCCGCAGCATGGCCGTGGCCGGCTGTGACGCGGCCATCATGGGCTACGGCCCGGTGCCCGCCACCCAGAAAGCCCTGAAGCGGGCCGGCCTGACCATCGACGACATCGACTACGTCGAGCTCAACGAAGCCTTCGCCGCGCAGTCCCTGCCGGTACTGAAGGACCTCAAGCTGCTCGACAAGATGGACGAGAAGGTCAACCTGAACGGCGGCGCCATCGCCCTGGGTCACCCCCTGGGCTGCTCCGGCGCGCGCATCACCGGCACCCTGCTCAACGTACTGGAAGGCAACGACGGCCAGATCGGCCTTGCCACCATGTGCATTGGTCTGGGTCAGGGTATTGCCACGGTGATTGAGCGGGTTTAAGTCTTCCCGCTTCCTTCACTGATAGTGATATGAAGAAGCCCCGGCGGGTTTTCCCGTCGGGGCTTTTTATTGGGCGGCGGCCTCTAAAACCAAGGATTGACAATCTTTGCAGCCCGTCTAAGATTAGCTCAATCCCCCTTCCAGGAGAGTGAACATGCACATCTCACTGACCCCGGAACTCGAAGCCCGCATCAAGGCTAAGGTGGAAAGCGGTCTTTACAACAACGCCAGCGAAGTCATCCGGGAATCTCTGCGTTTCGTGGAAACTCATGAGGAATGGATCAACGAACTCAAACTGGCTCGGCTGCGTGAACAGCTTCAAGAAGGCATGGTACAATTGGACCAAGGCGACGGCATGCGCGTTGACAGCAAAGCCAACCTCGACGACCTGTTCGAAGACCTGAAAGCTTGATGGCTCTGTCGTTACTGGTTTTACCCCCCGCCGCCCGGGAGGACTTGCGTGCCATCTACCAATACGGATCACGCCAATGGGGCAAACTCCGATCCGACGAATACATGAGCTCGCTCAAGGACAAACTCTGGCTGCTACCCCAGCAACCGGAGATCGGCAAAGCGCGGCCCGAGCTATTGCCTGACGTTCGCAGTGTGTCCGTTGCCAGCCATGTCATTTTCTATCGAGTCCAGGGGGAAGAGTTGCAGATCATCCGGATTCTTCATGGCAGACAGGATGTCGCTCGGCACTTTTAATCGTGCTCAGAAAACCGTTCCACGAACCAATTCTCACCGCTTCCCGTGAGTAACAGCTGCCGCCGCGCCCGTGTCATTCCCACATAAAGCAGCCGCACCTCATGCTCCTGATCCTCTTCGTCGTTTTTTAAGCTCCCCAGCCCCGCCAGCACCACGCTATCGAACTCCAACCCCTTACTGCTTTGCCGAGTAAGCAGAGCCACGCGGTCAGCGCTGGCATCATAAGCACTTTTTTCTGTCTTACCCTTCAACCAGCAACAGGCTATCCCTTTGGCTTTTATTTCTTCGTGTATTACGCCAGCCTGCCAATTGTAGCCATACACCACAGCCATGCTGTTAAGCGGTTTGCCTTGCTTGTGCCATTTGCTAACACAACGGGCGATATAGGCAGCTTCCTCGCTGAAATGATCAAAGCGGCGAAATTGAGGCGCGGGACCGCTGGTACCGGCCACTTCGGGCGCGATCAGCGGAATGTGGTCGTCGTCGGCATCCTGGGCTTGCAGAAAATCCTTGGCGAAGTCGTAGGCAAAACTAAGTATCTCGCGGGTGTTGCGGTAATTGAGCCTGAGGATGGTGGTGCGCCCACGGGCCTCAATGCCGGCACTGGACAGGGGGAATTTCAGGCTGCGCTTTTTGTAGATGGACTGGGCGTCGTCGTAAAGCAGGAGCAGGGAGTTGGTGTCCGGGTCGATCATCTGAACGATAAGCTTGAGCCATTCCTGTTCGAAGTCGTGGCCTTCGTCGATCATTACCGCGCTGTATTGGGCGCGGGGTATCTGGTCTGTCTCCACACCCTGAATGACGGTTTCCACTTCCCGCTCCCAGTGGGGTGCCGCGCCTTGTATCAGGTCCACGTTGTAGGTCTTGCGCTGCAGGCCGCACCATTCGTGGAAGTGGTGCACCTGCACTTTTTCCTCGATGCCTTTTTCGGCGATGAAGCTGCGCAGCCGGGCAGCGAGGGTGATGTTGAAGCAGAGCACCAGAATCGGTTTGGTGACGGCCTGGGCCAGGTGCAGGCAGCGGTAGCCGAGGATCAGGGTTTTGCCGGAGCCGGCGACGCCGTGGATGACGCGGTGGCCTTCGCCCATGCTTTTGGCGAGCTGTTCCTGCTGGAGATCCATGACGCGGACGATGTCCGGGATGACCAACTCCGTTCCTACGCCGGTTTGTCCATCGGCCGGGTCGTCGTCCTGGTCATCCTGGTCGAACAGGGTTTGCTGCGGGGCGTTGATGCGGATTTCCGGAAAGAGCTGCCAGCGGATGCGGTCGATTTGCGGGAGGGTGAGCTTTTCGCCGAAGGCGTATTCGAACATGCCCCAGAGCCGCGCCTGGAACACTTCCGGGTCGGCGGTGGCGGTCATTTCGTCCTTGCAGATCAGGCGATGCGGCGGCAGGACCAGTTCCTGGTCCGCTTCGTCGATGGCCTCGTTCCATTGTTTTCGGGTGATATTGGGGAAGACCACCCCATAGCCCCACGGAAAACAGAGATTGCCTTTGAAGCGCCCGTCGGTCTGCATCAGGTGTGGGTCGCGCTGCAGGCGATTCACGGCCACCAGGGCGTACTGGCGCGCCTGCTCCAGCGGGTTGCTGACGGTTTTCAGGCCCTGCGGGGTATATATCTCGGCGTCACGCGGGGTAAGACGCTTGAGGGTGTCCAGCTTCCAGTCCTTCACCTCCAAAAACAGCAGGCCCCGGCCGGGGTGCAAGATAATGTAGTCCGGGTAACGGCGCTGGCGGCCCAAGGGGATGTCGTACCAGACGGTGTAGTCGTCTTCGAGCAGGCTTTCCAGGCGCTGGCCCAGTCGCCGTTCGCCCGGTGTCATGCCGCGAATAGTGCCGAGGCTGGGGATCACCGTCGCCATGCGGCTTGCCCCCGGCGAACAACAGCGTGGCGAGTATGTAACCAGGGCCCGGTGAAAGGCCAATAGGCGCGCTTACGGACAGACACCCCTTTCCCCCTAAATCACTGTTTTTTTTCGCCGCGCCTCTTTGGGCTGGCTATTATTTTTGTGATGCAGTTCCGAAGTTACATCATCCAGCGACACAAATAAATGTAGGGAACCGACTACTGCTCGAGTCATGTGTCTTGAAGGGGTGGAACCTCAAGTCGGTTGGCGAGGCCTGAAGGGTTTTATTCGGTGGGATAGTTTCGGCACTTGTAGCTTGGGGAGGCTGCTGCGCTCACTCTTCGTCGCCCAGGAGGCCGGGCCAGGGATTACCGGACAGCGACGGCTCGTCATTGCTATGGAAGGGTGCGTTGCGTTCATTCCCCAGCCCTCTTTTGCCCTCCAATACAAGGACGCGTGTCGGCGAATCGTGTTGCCGGTCTCACGGGTGTAGGAGTCTGAATTTGTCACCTTTTCCGTTAGCTTGCGTCCAATAAGGTAATAATCAAGAAAAGAGCCATCAACGGGAGGGTCTCAGCATGGTCTCTTCAGCGGCCAATCCCCATGAGCCACTAGCCGATTTGAGCGATAACGGATTGGTAGAGCAGGCGCGCCAGGGGAACGGCGCGGCCTTCGAGCTGATCGTACGTCGCCATAATCAGGCCTTGTTTCGCGCCGCCCGGGGAGTGCTCGACGACGAAAACCAGGCGCAAGACGCGGTACAGGAGGCGTATTTGAACGCCTTTAAGCGCCTGGATTCCTACCAGGGGCGCGCCTCACTCAAGACCTGGTTGACTCGCATCGTTGTCAATCGGTCTATCGATATCAAGCGCCGAGAAGGCCCGTTGATATCGCTGGACGATAAGGTCGCCCTTCTTCACAGCAAGCAAGCCGAGGAGGGCGGCATGGCATCCTATATCGCCGACAAACACACCCCGGAAATCGCTGCCAACCAGCAGGAAATGAAACACCTGCTGGAAGCCGCCATCGCTCGTCTGCCGGAAATCTATCGTAGCGTTTTCATGCTTCGGGCCGTAGAGGGCCTATCGGTAACCGACAGCGCTTTTTGTCTGGATATTAGCGAGGTTCTGGTTAAAAAACGCCTGTCCCGGGCTCGTGATTTGCTGCGCCGGGATCTGATACAGCGGATGGAAGTCCAGGCATCCGACGCCTTTGAGTTCGCCGGCAAGCGCTGTGACGCCGTTACCTATCATGTGATGGCTGAGCTGGCCCGTCGAGGAATGATCAAGCCAGGTTGATTCGGCCAGTCATTGATTACGTTTTTAAAAATAAGGAGAAGGTCCATGAAAGCGACGACGCTCTTTCTGACAGCCGGCATGGCTGTGTTTTCCGCCAGCCCGGTAGTGGCGATTGCCGCCGATCACACAACGCCCGCTGAACACGGGCATTCCACAATCAATATGTTTGGCGGTGCCTCGTATCAGGGTGAACCGGCGCTGGCGGTGACCGCCGCGCTGATCAAAGCGGGTGGCGGTGCCGGCGACTTCAATTTCGCACACGCTCTGGTAGCCATGCTCGGTGAAGACACCGTGAACGCCGAGATAGCCAAACTCACCAAACAGTATGGCGAAGCTGAGGTGAATACCTTTATAGGAGGTATGGACACGACCATCGCCTACGCCCTACAGCGTGCCACCGAAGCCGGTATCAGTCTGCCCGAACCGGTCGATCTCTCCGGCGCCGCCCTGGCGAAGACACTGGTTAATGCCGGCGTCGCTCCGGATGGTACATTCTGGAGCGGTTACTTCTTCGACCATGCGATCTCCCACCAACTGCATAACCAGGTAATGGCGGATATCAATGCCAACGTGAGCTATGAGGCCGACAAGATCACTCATAAGATTTTCAACCAGGCTATGTATGACGTCGCCCAGGCATTGGGAATGAATGACGTGAAGTTGGCGGAGCTGCACTAAAGGGCGCCGCCGCTGCCCTGTCGCCTGGCGACGGGGCAGCCCATGTCGACCTATAAACATAAAGGAGAATGCCATGTTGGCTTTTGCTGTGATCATCTTTGCCCTGGCTGCCGTTGGCGGGCTGGTTCTTGCCAGCCATGTGTTGCGCGGTCGCCTGGCGCCCTGGGCCCTGTCACTGGCGCATGCGCTGTTGGGGGCCGTTGGTTTGGTCACTTTGGTTATCATGCTGATGGAGGGCGATGCCGGTCAGCGTCTGATTGCCGCCTTTGCCCTTCTGTTGGTGGCGGCCCTGGGTGGCTTCTTCCTGGCCTCGTTTCACCTGCGCGGGAAGTTGGCGCCCAAGGGCGTGGTGGTATTGCATGCCGGCCTCGCGGTGATCGGTTTCTTGACGCTTCTGAGCCTGATGATCTGACATGCGCCATCCCTTGCACCCCGCTCTGGTCCATTTCCCGGTTGCCTGCTGGTCATTGGCGGTGATGGCGGACTTCGCCGGGCTCTGGCTCGGCGAGCCCGCCTGGCGCTGGTCGGGCGGGCTGCTTGTGGTGGGTTGTGTGATGGCCCTCGCGGCCATGCTCGCGGGCCTGTTTGAACTGCCCCGTGTGCCTGAAGGTTCCGCGATGCGGATTGCTTACTGGCACATGGGGGTGATGCTCGTCGCCGGCACTCTGTTTGGCGCACGCCTGCTGCTGCGGCTGGAAGGTTTACGTCCGTTGGCGCCGAATACGGTTTCCTTGTTGTTGGATGCGGGCGGTTTCATTTGTTTGATTGCCGGTGGCTGGCTTGGTGGCAAGCTGGTTTATCAGCACGGCGTCGGGCGCGCCGACCAGGCGGCGCCCGGAAGTTGAGCAAAAGCCACAAGACGGCCTGTTAATTGCTTTTACCGATCAAGAAACATGGCCGCCCTCTTGCTTCGTTCCAGCCTCACTCCTCGTCCGGAATTTCCGGATCGACCAACTGCGCCAGCTGGATCAGCGACTCCTGCCAGCCCTGGTAGCACATCTCCACCGGGATCACTTCCGGCACGCCTTCCTGAACAATGTGCAACTCGGTGCCGCAGAGCACGGCTTTCAGGGTGACGGTGACCTGCATCTCGCCGGGGAGGTTGGGGTCGTCGAACTGGTCGGTGTAGCGGATGCGTTCGTTGGGCTTGAGCTCCACGTAGGTGCCGCCGAAGGTGTGGCGGCTGCCGGTGGTGAAGTTGGTGAAGGACATGCGGTAGCCGCCGCCTTTGCGGACGTCGCTGTCGTGCATGGTGGCGGTGAAGCCGAAGGGTGGCAGCCATTTGACCATGGCGTCCGGGTCGGTGAAGGCACGGTAGAGGCGGTCCGGAGTGCCGCGCAGGACGCGGTGCAGGCGGATGGTTTGGCCGGTCATGGGGTCTCTCCTTTGCTGTGGATACCCCTGGTCGAACGCCGAATCTGGATTTCGACAACCGGTCCGTCAGGGCGCGCTCGCGAGCACGCCCTGACTGCTGGCCCCTCTCCTAGGGGAGCGGCACAAATGTTTGTGTTGTGCCTCGACGGCCTTCGTGGACGTGCTCCCAGGTGGCTTTCACCGTGGGTTGGGCGTCGCTCAGATCGATGGTGGCATCGACCAGGTAGCCGCTCATGGACAGGGCCATCAGGCGGAGTGTCCGGCCATCGGTTTCCACGATCTCCGCGGCTATTAGATCGCCGAACTCCAGGTCGTTTTGCTCCTTCGAGGAAGCCGGCGCCCCGGCGACACCGCCCTCTGACCCCCTGGATCCGAACGGCGCGCCGTCCAGATCGTCGTCTGTGTCTTGGATGACAAACGGGGCATCATCGTTCTCGCCGATACCGATGGCCAGGGGCAGAAGATCGGCGAAATCCCCGGCCAGCGCCTGATCGTAGAGCGGATCGAACGCCAGGCGGCGGGTGGCTTCAAAGCGCGGATAGTCGCTGCCATCCGGACTTCCGGAAGCACGGCCATCCGCCATCGACGCTTCAATGAAATGGGTCGCGGCGGTGGTGCCGTCGATTTTGAAACCTTCACCCTGACCCGATGTATTCAACCAATTCGCCGACTCTTCAAAGCCGGTGGCGGCGTATCGGCCATCGGTGGATCGGTTGGTGCCGTAGGCGGCGCCTTGCCGGGTCACCAGGAACGTCATGCCGGTAAGCGCGTTCCCGGCGTGGCGGACGGTACCGCGATAAAGCCCGGCGTTGGTCAGATGCAGCGCCATGACCACGTGATTCTGGGCGTCAGGCGCCGCGACCAGCGGATAGGGCCCACCGGGCAAATCGGCGGTGAGCATGTCCAGCGCGGAGGCGATGGCGGTTTCAAAGGCCACCGGATCCAGGCTGAAGTCGATGGCCAGGCCCAGATCCAGATGCGAGGCCGGGTCGATCTGGATGCCGTTGGTCAGGTCCTGGTCGGCGTCCAGGCTGATCAGGAAGCGGCTGATATTGGTCACGGTGTTGTCGTTTTCGTCGGCGCCGTCGCCGGCCAGGTCCGCCGGGGTGATGAACACCGTATTGCCGTTCACCACGGCGTCGCCCAATTCAATATCGCCGATCAGAAAGCGCGCCGTGGCGCCGTCCGGGCAGCGCAGCACGCCCTGTTCGCCGGTGGTTTTGGTGCTTGAAGAGCCGCAGGTGTAATGCAGGCCGGTGACGGCGTTGTCCACGAAGTGCGCGGTGCGTGTGGCGGTACCGCCGCCGCTGCTGCTGGAGCTGCTTGATCCGCCACAACCGGTGATGGCCAGGATCGCGACGACAGCCGCCCCGGCGAGAAAGGTCTTATCCATGTTATCCCCCAAATTCCATGTCAGCGCGCCCTTGCTGTTATGCGGTCCTGGGCACGTCGTTGCATAAGTCTAGGGATGGCCCACGGGAATGCTGTGATCCAAAACACACTCCGCTTACCCCATATGGGGTATGCGCGCCCTGCTCTGCCCTGGCTACTCTTGCCCGCATGGGGACGCCGGTGTCTGTCACCGGCGCATACAACAAGACGGAGCAGGACATGAAGAGACGTCATCTGATGGCGGGCCTGGGGGCCCTGATGGTGATGGGGGGATGCACGCCGTCCTCGCAGGTGGATAACGTGGCCGGCCAGGCCTCGGTGTACGAGGACCCGTCTTCCTCGGGCCGCGTTCAAGGGGTCGGCATCGAGTCCCAGGACGTGGTGGCGATGACCGACGAGATGATGCGGGACATGCTCTCCAACCGCATTCTGGCGGCGCGGGACGTGCCGCCGCGGATCATCATCGACAACGAATACTTCAAGAACGAAAGCTCTTCGATCATCAACACCAACCTGCTCACCGACCGTCTGCGCGTGGAGCTTAACCGCGCCGCCAACGGCCGGATGGTCTTTGTGGGCCGCCACTTCGCGGACATGGTGGAGAAAGAGCGCGAGCTCAAGCGCGACGGCGCCGTGGACGGCGGCACCATCCGCCAGACGCAGGCCACCGCCGGCGGTGATTACCGGCTGGGCGGGCGCATCGCCTCGCTGGACGCCATGGACCGCAACAGCCAGACGCGCTCGCGCTACCACCAGGTGACGTTCGAGATGATCGACCTGGAGCTGGGCACTATTGTCTGGAGCGGCTCTTATGAGATGAAGAAGGCGAGCCAGGACAATGTGCTTTATCGCTAAGGCCGGGGCGCCGCTGGCCGCCGCCTTGCTGCTCGCCGGTTGCGCCACCGGGCCCACCCAATACGAAACCCGCGCCCTGGACCCGGACCAGCAGGCGGTGGTGGCGAGCAAGCCCGCCGCCCTGCAGCCGCTCTACCAGGACCTGTTCGAGGAAGGCCGCCGCAACGAGGTACTGAACCTGATGGAGATCGGCGCCGCCGCCTTCCACCGGGGGCACTACGACCTCTCCAAGGCGGCGCTGGACCGGGCCATCGCCAATATCGAAAGCGTCTACGCCGACAACGAGGCGGCCCACCGGGCGCGCAGCCTGTGGTACGAGGAAGGCGAGAAGGACTTCAAGGGCGAGCCCTATGAACGCTCCATGGTGTTCTATTACCGGGGCCTTCTGTTCCTGCGCGACGGCGATTACGGCAACGCCCGCGCCAGCTTTATCAGCGGGCTGCTGCAGGACGCCTTCGCCGAGGAGGAGCAGAACACCACGGATTTCGCCTCGCTGATCTATCTGGCGGGCTGGTCCGCCAAGCTGGCCGGCAGTAACACCCTGGCCGAGCAGCACTTCGAAGAGTACCGGCAGTTCCGCCCGGACGGCCCGGTGCCCGCCGCCGACCACAACACCCTGGTGATCGCCGAAACCGGCACCGCGCCGCGCAAGCTGGCCGACGGCGTCGGCCATTACGAGCTGGTCTACCGGCGCGGCAAGCGGATCCGCGCCCAGGGTGCGGAGCTTATGCACGGTGGTGACAGCGTCGCCCTGTTCCCGGTTGAGGACGTGTTCTTCCAGGCCTCCACACGGGGCGGGCGCACCGTGGACCGCATTATCGAAGGCAAGGTGCAGTTCAAGAAGAACACCCAGGCCACCGGCGACGTGCTCACCGCGGCCAGCGGCAACAGCGCCGTGGCCGGCCTGAGCATGGCCGCCGGCGGCGGTCTGGCGGCGGGCTTTCATACCGTGACCGCCATCGGCGTGGCCGCCCAGGGTTTGTCCGCGCGTTCGCGCACCGAGGCGGACACCCGCTACTGGCAGCGCCTGCCGGACGGCCTGCATGTCACCACCCTGCGTCTGGCGCCCGGCGCCGGGCCCCTGGAAGTCCGTTTCCTGGACGCGACCTCGCAACCGCTGCCGGACGGCACCGAGACCGTGCCCGTGCATTTCGATGACCGGGGCAACGGCCTCGCCTTCGCCAGCAGCCGCCCCACAGAAGAAGGAAAGCCACTATGAAAACCCTGATCGTCAGCGCGCTGCTGGCCGCCGGCCTGGTCGTCACCGGCTGCCAGAGCAGCATGAGCAAGGAAGAGTTTCAGCAGCGTACCGAAGACACCGGCTACAACACCGTGATCTTCACCGACTACGACCTCAACCGGCGCTTCAAGGACGGCCTCACCGGGCCGGACAACGTGATGCGCCTGTCCACCACCGGCCACGGCATCGAGCGCACCGACACCGGCACCTCCCAGGTGTGGGTGGAGCTGCGCAACCACACCGACTTCAACTACATGGTGGAAGCGCGCACCTCGTTCTACTCGCAAAGCGGCCGCCCCCTGGACGCCCGCCCGGTGTGGCGGCGCATCTCGGTGCCGGCCAACGCCCGCGCCGTGTACGAAGAAAAATCGGTCAGCACCGACCGGCTGCAATACCGCGTGGAAGTGAGGCAAGCACGATGAACCGACAACGGCTGATCCGCTTCGCGGCCCTGGGGACGGCGTTAGCGCTGGCCGGCACCGCCGCCGCCCAGACCGATCACGCCCCGGCGCCGATGATGGCCCCGGCCAAGGCCCCGCTCAGCGAGGAGGCTTACCGGGAACAGCAGGCCCCGGGCGGCCGCCGGGACGACGCCGACACCATCACCGCCCGCTTCCGCGACCGCTTCAGCGGCGACGGCGAAGCGCGCATCGCGGTGCTGTGGAACGAGGCGCTGTCCAGCCGGGTGAGCGACTGGCAAAGCCGGCAACGGGCCACCGTGGGCGTGCGCGGCGAGTTTGAAGCGAGCGGCCCGGACGGCGACAGCAAGGGCAACGCCCAGGGCCAGGCCACCGCGCAGAACGAATACCGCGATGGCGAACGCCCCACGGATAACCGCGCCGCCCACGAGCTGCAGTCCGGGCTGATCACCACCTTCCGCAGCGCCGGCGCCAGCGTGGTGGACCGCGCCCTGGCCGCGCGGCTCACCGACAACGCTCTGGAAGACGGCAGCTTCTCAAGGCTGTCGCCGGACAACGCCCGCCTGCGCATGCGCGCGCTGGCGGAGCACGCCGACTTCGTCATGGAGCTCACCGCCGGTCCCTCCTTCGAGGACCAGCCGGTCTACCAAGTGCGGGTGTTGTCCACCCGCGACGCCTCGGTACTGGCGGTGTTCACCAGCACCGGCCGGCGCGACAACGACGAAGACCCGCCCTACCAGTGGGTGGCCACGGATCGGGGCTATCAGAAACGGGTACAGCCGGTGTCCCTGGCCGAAACCGGCCGGGAACTGGCGCTGCAGACCATGGCGCGCATGGCGCCGTAACAACATCAATCAAGCAGTAGGGGAACGACGATGACTTTTTCCACCAAACACGCAATGCGCTACGTAGTGCTGGCGGCGGCGCTGGCCACCCTGGGGGGCTGCGCCACGCCGCAACAGCAACAACAGCAGTTGCAACAGCAGCAGCTTATCGCCGCTAAGATCCAGCAAATGCGGGCCCAACAGGAAGCGGCCAGCCAGCCCGGCCAGATCGGCGTTCTGATGGATACCAACCAGGACGGCAGCGTCACCGTCGCCGGCATCGCCCCGGGCACCGACGCGGCGGAAAGCGGCGACCTGAAAGTGGGTGACCGCATCACCGCGGTGGCCGAGGAAGGCGCCGAGCCGGAATCCCTCACCGGCAAGAGCTTCTTGCAGACCGTCGGCCTGATTCGCGGGGCGCCGGGCAGCCAGGTGCGGCTGATCGTCACCGAGGGCGACAGCAGCCGGGAAGTGAGCCTGACGCGCGCTGAATTGTCCGAGCAGCAGGCGCAGGCCCTGGCGAAAATCAAACAAGCCAAGGCCGAGGAACAGGTCGAAGGCCTGGCGATTGAAGACAACTCCGGGGAATACCTGAGCCCCTACACCAGCGACGGCGTCACCGCCGAGTGGGTGAACAAGGCGATCAACGCCAAGATGGGCTCGGCGGCGGGCTCCGCGGTGGGCGCGGCGGCCGGTGCCTACGCCGGACGCAAAGCCCTGGAGAGCGTGCCGGGCGGCAGCCTGATCGGCAGCTTCTTCGGTGGCATGGCCGGTTCCAAGGCGGGCCAGAACGTGGGCCGCGACGCCGCCATCGAAGCCTCCGGCGGCTGGGACTACATTCGCCAGACTTCCGACCTGTCGTTCCGGTCGCTCAACGACATGGCCCGCTGGATGACCACGGTGCACGGCCAGAAGAGCAACTTCCAGGAAGTGCTCAACGCCACCCTGCAGGTCTACCCGGAGCTTCAGCCGGCGCTGGCCAGCGCCCGCTGAACGCGGCGCCGGAGCGCGTCCACCGCCAGGATCACCGCCAGGCTGGCGCCGGCCAACGGCAACAGCGCCAGCAAGGTGATCAGCAACGCCAGTAAATAACGGCGCGGCAACGGGGCCCTGTCCGGGCCCCGTCCCGGCGGCGGCGCCAAGCCGCCGGGTGGCCGGCGCCGCCACCACATCACCACGCCGGTGATCACCAGCGCCACGATGGCGACACAGGTGAGCAGCATGAGCCCCTGGTTGGCGACGCCGAAGTAGTTGCCCATGTGCAGGGCGACGCCGTACTCCACCGCTTTGGCGACGGCGCCGTAATCGTCAAACCCCACCTCCAGCAGCACCTTCCCTTCGTCGTCCAGATGCAGCGTCCGTTGCCCCTGCGGCCGCGCCGGATAGGTATAGGCGCTGTACGGCTCGCCGGCCCCGGCGGGAATCGACAGCCGATAGCCGTACGCCAGCCCCCGTTCGGCCAGCGCCCGGTGCACCCGGTTGATCGCCGCCGGGCGGGTGTCCGGCAGCGCGCCGCCGTGGTGGTGCGCGTGCGGGTCCGCGCCGGCGCCGTTGTCCGGCAGCGGCGCCTGCAACAAGGCCCAGGGCGCTTCGCCAAGAGTATCGAGTAGCGTCTTGCCGTCACCGCCGCCGTGGTGGCGCAGTTCGGGTGGGTAGCCCAGGCCCAGGGCGTTGCTGGCCGGCGCCAGCACCCGGTCGCCCCAGAAGCCCGCCCAGGGCAGGCCGGTGACGATTAGAAAGACGATCATCACCGCGGTGTAGGCGCCCACCAGGCGGTGCACCTCCCGCCAGCGGCCGCGCCCCTGGCGGCGCCGGTCGAAGCGGAACGCCCTGCCCTTGCGGCGGCCGCGCGGCCACCACAGCCACAGCCCGGTGACCACCAGCACCAGCGCCCAACTCGCCGCCAGCTCCACCAAGGCGTCGCCACCCTCGCCCAGCAACAGCGACCCGTGCATGCGGTCGGCGAAGCCGACCAGGGTGTGGCTGTAAATCAGGTCGCCCAGCACGGCGGCGTCGACGGGGTCGACGAAGGCGCGGAAGGGTTCGCCCCCAGCGGCGGGCGTGACGAACGCCATGGCGGTGCGGCCCGGTGTCACCGGCATGTCGATGCGGGTGACGGTGGCGTCCGGGTAGTGATCGCGCACCGCCGCCACCAGATCGCCGGCGGGCAAAACGCGGTCGCCTCCGGGGGCGAAGCGCAGTTGCGGATAGAGCCGGTCGTTCAGTTCATCGTTGAACAGATAGATGGCCCCGGTGACCGCCAGCATCAACAGGAACGGGGCCGTGAACAGCCCCGCGTAGAAGTGCCAGCGCCATGCCGTGGCATAGCCGGTCGCCGCAGGGCGGCGGTCGGCGGCCATCAAAAGCGGCCGGTCCAGCCCAGTTCCACGGTGCGCGGCGCGCCCACGTAGACCTGGGTGGGGCTGTAGCCGGACCAGTCGACGTAGAACTCGTCGGTGAGGTTGCGCCCGCGCAGGGTCAGGGTGCCGTTGGCCAGCGGGTAGCTGACCCAGGCGTCCAGCAGGGTGCGCTCGTCCACCCGGTACTCATTGGCGGTGCCGGTGTAGAAGTCGCCGGTGTGGCGCACCGCGCCGCCCAGGGTCAGCGGCAGCGCCGCCAGGGTGTAGGCGCTGCTCAGGTTGGCGGTGGTGTCCGGCACGTTGGTGAGGCGGTTGCCGGACAGGTCCTCGCCGCCGGCGCCCAGCAATTGATCGTATTCGGCGTCGTTCCAGGCGCCGTTCAGGTTGACCCACCAGCGCTCATGGGGGCGCACCGTCAGGTCCACTTCCACGCCTTCGGCCTCGATGCCGCCGCCCTGCACGGACAGCGCCGGGTTGGCCGGGTCGCGGGTGACGATGTCGTCCTGGCTCAGGCGGTACACGGCGGCGGTGAGCGTGACCCGGTCACGCCACAGGTCGGCGCGGGCACCCAGTTCCGTGGCGCGGCCGTCGCTGAGATCAAAACGCGCGTTGGTGGGGTTGCTGAGCAACAGGCTGCCGATCGGCGACGACGCCTGGTTGTACTGGGCGAACACCTGCACGTTGTTGGTCAGGTCGTAGACCGTGCCGAGCCGCCAGGACAGGTCCTCGAAGGTCTGCCCGAAGGTGTCCCGGGTGCCGGCGCTCAGGTCGTCGATGCCCCGGTCCAGTTCCAGATATTCGTAGCGCAGGCCACTGACCAGCACCCAGTTGGGGGTCAGGTTGAGGGCGTCTTCCAGGAACACCGCGCCGCCGGACACGGTGCTGTCGAAGTCAGCCCGCGAGCCATAGTTGGCCGGGCTGTTTGGCGGCATCTCACCGCGGTCCGGGTTGAACGGGTCCACCGGGGTGGTGTCGCCGAAGCGGCGGCGGCTGTCGAAATCGGTGTACTGGTATTCGGCGCCCACCACCAGGCGGTGACGGCGCTCGCCCAGGTAACCGTCGTGGACGCCGTAGAAGCGGTCGGTGGCGAAACGGTGGTGGTGGTTGATGCGGGTGGTGAGCCGGTCCAGTTGCCCGGTGGCGTCGTTGTAGGTGAAGTCTTCCGAGTTGGCCCAGTCCCGGTTGGCGTTGTAAAAGCTCAGCTCGTTGACCAGCCGCCAGGTGCCGCTGAGCTGATAGTCCGCCTTGGTGCGCAGCCACTGGCTGTCGGCGGTCATTTCGCCGTCGCGCACGTTGTAGTTGTTGTCGCGGATCGCTTCGTCCAGCACCAGGCCGCCGCCGGAGACCACGTCGCTGGGATCGCGGGCCACGTCCTCGGGCAGCAGCGGCGCGCCCTGATAGGGGGTGGCGTAGCGGTCGCTGTACAGATCCAGGGCGGCGCTCAGGGTGAGACGGTCGCTGGCCTGGATCAGGATGCCGGTGGTCAGCGCGGTGGTCTCGGAATCGGTGTCGTCCACATAGCCGCTGCTCCGGCCGTGGCTGAGGTCGGCGCGCACCGCCACGTTCGGATTGACCACCCGGTTGGTGCCCACGCCCAGCCGCAGGCTGTCGTGGCTGCCGTATTCCAGCATGCCGTCGTGACGGTCGCCGGCCAGGTCCGGCTTGCGGGTCACCAGGTTGAGGGTGCCGCCCAGGGCGCCGGTGCCGTGCAGCACCGAGGCCGGGCCCTTGAGCACCTCCACCCGTTCCAGGTTCCAGGTGTCCAGGTTGCGCGACACCAGCGACGGGTCGGCCACGCGCACGCCGTCGAACAGATAGCCCACATCGGTGAGCCCGCGCATCGACACCGAGGCCGGCGAGCCGGGAATGTTGCCGGCGGCCACGCCGGGGGCGCTGCGGTACAGTTCGATCAGATTGCGCAGGCCGAGCTGTTCGATGTCTTCGCGGTCCACGGTGCTCACCGTGGCCGGGGTCTCGCGCTCACTCAGGCCGAGACGGCCGTCGGTGGTGGTGGGCGTCACCGGGGCGGCGGCGTCGTCATCGACGCGCACCGTCTCCAGCTGGTGGCCGGAGGGTGCCGACCAGGCGGCCGGCGCCAGTATGGTCAGGGCGATCGCCAGGGGGGCGTGGCGGGAAAAGCGGGACCGGGCAACAAACAACACTGGGGCCTCCAGGCTGGCACATCGAGAGTGTGCGCAAGCCTAGCGGCCCGGCGGGCAAAGGGAATGCGGCAAATTGTCGCGGTGCGCTCAGGCGACGCCCTGGCTGCGCAGGTAGTCCTCGTAGCTGCCGTGGAAATCGACGATGCCGGTGGGCGTCAGCTCGATGATGCGGGTGGCCAGGGACGACACGAACTCACGGTCGTGGCTGACGAACAGCAGCGTGCCCGGGTAGTTTTCCAACGCCAGGTTGAGCGACTCGATGGACTCCATGTCCAGGTGGTTGGTGGGTTCGTCCAGCAGCATGATGTTGGGGCGCTGCAGCATGATCTTGCCGAACAGCATGCGGCCCTGCTCGCCGCCGGAGATCACGTTCACGGTTTTGTTGATCTCGCTGGAGGAGAACAACAACCGGCCCAGGGTGCCGCGAATGATCTGCTCGTCGTCGCTTTCCTTGCCCCACTGCTGCATCCAGTCGAACAGGTTCAGCTTGTCCTCGAAGTCGGACGCGTGGTCCTGGGCGTAATAGCCGAGGGTGGCGTTTTCCGACCACTTCACTTCACCGGCGCTGGGATCCAGGTCGCCCATCAGGCAGCGCAGCAGGGTGGTCTTGCCGACACCGTTGGGGCCGATGATGGCGATGCGCTCGCCCACTTCCACGCGCAGATCCAGGCTGGAGAACAGCTCTTCGTCATCGAAGCTTTTCGCCAGGCTCTTCACTTCCACCGCGTTGCGGAACAGCTTCTTGTCCTGCTCGAACACGATGTAGGGGTTCTGGCGGCTGGACGGCTTGATGTCCTCCAGCTTGATCTTGTCGATCTGTTTGGCGCGGGAGGTGGCCTGCTTGGATTTCGACGCGTTGGCCGAGAAGCGGCTGACGAACTGCTGCAGATCGGCGATCTGCGCTTTCTTCTTGGCGTTGTCGGCGCGCTTGCGTTCCAGCGCCTGGGTGGCGGCGGTCATGTACTCGTCGTAGTTGCCCGGATAGACCCGCAGCTCGCCGTAGTCCAGGTCCGCCATGTGCGTGCACACGCTGTTCAGGAAGTGGCGGTCGTGGGAGATGATGATCATGGTGCAGTCGCGCTGGTTGAGCACGCCTTCCAACCAGCGGATGGTGTTGATGTCCAGGTTGGTGGTGGGCTCGTCGAGCAGCATGATGTCCGGCTCGGAGAACAGCACCTGGGCGAGCAGCACGCGCAGCTTCCAGCCCGGCGCGATCTCGCTCATGGGGCCGAAGTGCTGGTCCACGGGAATGCCCACGCCGAGCAGCAGATCGCCGGCGCGGGATTCGGCGGTGTAGCCGTCCAGCTCGGCGAACTCGGCTTCCAGCTCGCCGGCGCGCAGGCCGTCTTCCTCGGTCATCTCCGCCTTGGCGTAGATGGCGTCGCGCTCCTCCTTGACCTTCCACAGTTCGTCGTGGCCCATGATCACCGTGTCCACCACGGAATACTGTTCGTAGGCGAACTGGTCCTGGCGCAGTTTGCCGATGCGCTCGTTGACGTCCTTGGACACGTTGCCGGAGGACGGGTCCAGGTCACCGCCGAGAATCTTCATAAAGGTGGACTTGCCGGAGCCGTTGGCGCCGATCAGGCCGTAGCGGTGGCCGTCGCCGAATTTCACGGAGACGTTCTCGAACAGCGGCTTGGCGCCGAACTGCATGGTGATGTTGGCGGTGGTGAGCAAGGTCGGGTTCCGAATTGGTGTGGCGTGGAGGGGCGAAAAGGGGGCGGATTATGCCACAGAGCCTGGTTCGGGTCACACCGGGGCTTTGCTATGATGTGTCTTTTACATCCCGTCATAAGGACAAGCCATTGCTCACCCGCCTGCCCCGCTGGGTGGAGGTCGGCGCTTTTTTGCTGGCCTTTCTCGCCGGCAGCGTCAACGCCGTGGGACTGCTGGGTTTCAGCCACCAGTCGGTGTCGCACCTGACCGGCACCACCTCGTTGCTGGGGCTGGCGCTGGCGGATCTGGCGCTGACCCAGGCCGGCCACCTGCTGCTCACCCTGATCAGCTTCCTGGCCGGCGCGGCCCTGAGCGGCGTGCTGATCCCTAGCTCCGCCCTGAAACTGGGCCGGCATTACGGGTTTTCATTGCTGATCGAAGCCGCGCTACTGGTGATGGCGATGCTGACCCTGCAACAGGGCAGCGATCTGGGGGTGTATCTGGCGTCCATGGCCTGCGGCCTGCAGAACGCCATGGTGACCACCTACAGCGGCTCGATTATCCGCACCACCCACCTGTCGGGCATCTTCACCGACCTGGGTATCATGCTCGGCAATCGGCTGCGCGGTGTGCCGATAAACGGGCGGCGGCTGTTGCTGTTCCTGTTGTTGATCGGCGGGTTCGTTTGCGGTGGCCTGGTGGGAACCCTGCTGTTCCGTGGGCTGCACTTCACCGCCCTGCTCGTACCCGCCACTCTGGCGGCGCAGCTGGCCAGCGTGTACTGGGTCTACAGTCGCCGCTACCGGTAACGCCCCACCGGCCGCGCAGCTCCTTGGCGGGGCCGCCCCTCACTCCTCGATCACCACCTCAATACGCCGCCGCACACGCTGCTGGCCGACGTCGTCGTAGCTGAAACCACCCACACGGTGGCGTCCGGGGCGCAGCACCACCGTGGAGCGCATCCGCCGCTCCAGCGGCGCGATACGCTCGTCCAGCAGGGCGATATCCAGATGGTAGAGGTCCGCGCCCTCGCGGCGAATGTCCACGCGATGATTGTCGCCTTCGCTGTGCCAGTGCCGGCGCGTGGCGGCGTCGCGCAAGCGCAATTCCGTTATCCGGATGTCACCGCGCATCTCCTCGGTGACGGTAATGGCGGCGGCCTCCGGCGGAGCCGGTGCGCGAAAGACCCCACTGAAATAGCCGGCCAGCATCAGCGCGGTGAGCACCAACAGCAAGACGAACGCTACGGCGAAACGTTTCATGGCGTTGTCGACTCCCTTTGATCACGCCATGGCCCCGAAGGCCGGTCTTGATCATGGTACAACGCAGCCTAAAGGCGGAGCCATCAGCCCGGTCACCATAAAAACGCCCGGCGAAGCCGGGCTTTGAAAGGAGGCCAGAAATCAACGCGTTGTCAGAGGTGGATGCCGCACTCGGTTTTCGAGGAGCCCTGCCAGCGGCCTTCGCGGCCTTCGCCTTTCCAGGTGCAGTGGCTGCAGCCGATGGAGTGGTAACCTTCCTCGACCAGCGGGTGGAACGGCAGGTCGTGGTCGGCGATGTAGGCGTCGCGCTGCTCGCGGGTGACGTCGATCATCGGGTTGAACTTGATCATGCCACGGCGCTCTTCGAACACTTCCAGGCCGGCGCGGTGCTCGGTCTGCCAGCCCATCAGGCTGGAGATCCACAGGTCGTAGTGCTCCTTGGCGTCTTCCAGGGGCTGGACCTTGTTCACCTGGCAGCACAGATCGGGATCAGTGCGCCACATCTGTTCGTCCT
>NZ_CAXPXK010000095.1:0-9669 GCF_964221125.1 Alloalcanivorax sp. | reverse complement strand
TTCGGCGTTGAAGGGGATGGAGCGGTTGATGACGTTGGGGTGCGCGCGCAGTTTGCGGGCGGTGTCCGCGGAGCCGGTGAAGGTGATCACGTCCTGTTCGTCGAGCTGGTCGAGCAGATCCCCGGTGCCGCCGATCACCAGTTGCAGGGCGCCTTCGGGCAGCGCGCCGGAGTCTTGCATGAGGCGCACGCAGGCCGCGGTGACATAGCTGGTGGCGGTGGCCGGTTTGACGATGCAGGGCATGCCGGCGAGGAAGTTGGCGGCGAATTTTTCCAGCATGCCCCAGACCGGGAAGTTGAAGGCGTTGATGTGCACGGCGACGCCGCCGCGCGGCACCAGGATGTGGGTGCCGGCGAAGTGGTTGTTCTTTCCGAGGGGGATCACCGGGCCTTCGTGGACCACGTTGCCGGAGGGCAGCTCTTTGCGGCCCATGCTGGCGTAGGCGAACAGGGTGCCGAAGCCGCCGTCGATGTCGAAGGCGTTGTCGCCTTTGGTGGCGCCGGTGTGGCGCGACAGCTTATAGAGTTCTTTTTTGTGTTCCTGCAGGTGAAGCGCCATGGCCTTGAGGCGGGCGGCGCGTTCCTGGAAGTCGAGCTTGAGCAGTGCTTTGACGCCGGTGGTGCGGCCGTAGTGCACGGCGGCGGCGAAGTCCGGGGTGTCGTCGTGGGCGTGCGCGACGATCTCGCCGTTGATGGCGCTGGCCAGCGGCTTGCCGGGCTGGCTGCCGAGCCATTGGCCGGCGAGGTAGCTTTGGAGGACGGTCATGGCGTGGCTCCTTGTTGATCGGTGTGTTGTTCGCGGCGGGGCCGCTCGTTCGCGGGCAGGGCCCGCTCCCACAAGGGCCCGCGAAGGTTTTAAGGCTGGTCGAAATCCAGGACGACTTTGTCGGTTAAGGGATAGCTCTGGCACGAGAGCACATAGCCCGCGTCGATTTCGTAATCTTCCAGGGCGAAGTTGTTGTCCATCTCCACCTCCCCTTCCACCACCTTGCAGCGGCAGGTGGAGCAGACGCCGGCCTTGCAGGAGAACGGCAGGTCGGCGCCTTCTTTGTTGGCGGCGTCGAGGATGTTGACGCTGTCGCGAGGTACGCGGAAGTCGAGCTGGCGGCCGTCGCTGATGATGGAGACTTCGGTTTTGGCTTCGTCGTCGGCCACTTCTTCCGGGGCGCGGTGTTTGCGTTGCGGTTGGCCTTCCACGCCGAACAGTTCGAAGTGCACGCGGCTTTTTTCCAGGCCGTTGGCGATGAGCCGCTCCTTGACGGTGTCGGTCATGGATTGCGGGCCGCACAGGAAGGCGGCGTGCAGGTTCGGGGTGTCCAGCCAGCGGCTGAAGATGGCGTCGCATTTGTGCGCGTCGATACGGCCGTTGTAGAGATCCACGTCCTGCTGTTCACGGCTGAACATATAGATGATGTTGAGTCGGCCCAGGTAGGCGTTTTTCAGGTCGCTGAGCGCTTCGCGGAACAGGGTGGAGCCGCTGGAACGATTGCCGTACATCAGCGTGAACTGGCTGTTGGGTTCGGCTTCCAGCGTGGTCTTGATGATGGACAGGATCGGCGTGATGCCGCTGCCGGCGGCCACCGCCAGGTAATGCGCCTCGCGTTGTGGGTCCAGGTCGATGTGGAAGTGGCCGGTGGGCGGCATGACTTCCAGGGTGTCGCCTTCCTTGAGTTCGCCGTTGGCGAAGCCGGAGAAGCGGCCGCCGGGGACTTTCTTCACCGCCACGCGCAGGTCGCCGTCGTTGACGCCGGTGCAGATGGAGTAGGAGCGGCGCACTTCCTCGCCGTCCATTTGGGTGCGCACGATCAGGTGCTGGCCCTGGGTGAAGCGGAAGGTGTCGTTCAGTTCCGGCGGCACGTCGAAGGCGATGGAGACCGCTTCGCGGGTTTCCGGGCGCACTTCGCGAATCTTGAGAGAATGAAATTGAGTCATGGTCAGAGGCACTTAAAGTAGTCGAACGGTTCCAGGCACTGGCGGCACTGGTAGAGCGCCTTGCAGGCGGTGGAGCCGAATTCACTGATTCGCCGGGTGTCGGTGCCGCCGCAGTGCGGGCACTCGGCGGGGCCGGGGTCCAGCAGCGTGTCCCTGCCCTCTCCGACTGCCGGCGGCGCGATGCCGTAGTCGCGGAGCTGTTGGCGGCCTTTGTCGGTGATCCAGTCGGTGGTCCAGGCCGGCGCCAGCACCCGCTCGATGCGCGGGTTCCGGAAGCCGGTTTCGATCAGCGCCTGTTCCACGTCGCGCTCGATCACTTCGGTGGCCGGGCAGCCGGAATAGGTGGGCGACACTTTCACGTGCAGATGGTCGCTGTCCCATTCCACGGCGCGGATCATGCCCAGGTCGACGACGCTGACCACCGGCACTTCCGGGTCCATCACCTCACTCAGACAGTCCCAG
The DNA here is from genome assembly GCF_964221125.1 of Alloalcanivorax sp. Taxonomy (NCBI): domain Bacteria; kingdom Pseudomonadati; phylum Pseudomonadota; class Gammaproteobacteria; order Oceanospirillales; family Alcanivoracaceae; genus Alloalcanivorax; species Alloalcanivorax sp. The sequence continues at coordinate 7,276 of NZ_CAXPXK010000095.1, read as the reverse complement.
GCGCGCGGCAGGTCCGCTTCGCCCAGGGGCGTGCCGGTGAACACCGCCCGCTCACGGAAAATCAGCTCACCAGGTGGCATCGGGCTCACCATGTGGCATCAGGATAGGCCCGCGGCAGGTACTGCATTTCGGCGAGCAGAAAGCCGAGCTGTTCGGTGTGCTTGCCGTTCTTGCCGTCCAGGTAGAAGTGGCGCGCCGGTTCGGGCACGTCCAGGCCGGCCTGTTCCAGCACCCGGCTCACTTCCGCGCGCCAGGCGTCGCCCACGTTGCCGGCGCCGATGCCGGCTTCCGCCAGTTCGTCTTCCACGGCGTCGGTGTCGGTGAGCTCGTAGGTGAAGCGCCACAGGTTCTGCACGGCGTCGGCCAGGCGGCGATGGCTTTCTTCGGTGCCCTGTCCCAGGCGCAGCATCCATTCGGTGGAGCGGCGGCGGTGGTAGCGGGCTTCTTTGAGGCCCTTGGCGGCCAGGCCGGCGATGCGTTCGTCGCTGGATTTACTCAGCCGGGTCAGTACCAAGTGGTGCCAGACGTCGAAGAAAAACTGTTTGGCGGTGGTCACCGCGTAGTCACCGCGCGGGTATTCCGCCAGCAGCAGGTTGCGGTATTCCCGTTCGTTGCGGCGGAAGGCGAGCTGGTCGGCGTCGCGGCCGTCGTCCAGCAGTTCAGCGGCGTAGTCGTACCAGTTGCGCGCCTGGCCGAGCAGGTCCAGGCCCACGTTCATCATCGCCACTTCTTCTTCCAGGGCCGGCGCCTTGCCGCACCATTCGCACAGGCGCTGGGCCAGCACCATGTCGGTGTCGGCGAGGCGCAGCAGGTATTCAGTCAGTGCTTGGTTCTGGCTCATCACATCTGATCCACTTCCGGGGGCAGCTTGTAGAAGCTGGCGTGGCGGTAGACCTTGTCTTCGGCCGGGTCGAAGAAGGCGTCTTTTTCGTCGCCGGCGGTGGCGGTGATCTGCGCGGCGGGCACCACCCAGATGCTCACGCCCTCGTTGCGACGGGTGTAGAGCTCGCGGGCGTTTTCCAGCGCCATGGTGGCGTCGGCGGCGTGCACGCTGCCCACGTGTTTATGGTTGAGGCCGTGCTTACTGCGCACGAAGACTTCAAAGAGGGTCCATTCAGCCATTTCGGTTCTCGTTGGTTAATCGGTTCAGGCGGCGCTGGCCTTCTGCTTCTCGGCGTAGGCCACGGCGGCGTCACGCACCCATTTGCCATCGTCGATGGCGCTTTTGCGCTGCTGGATGCGTTCGATGCCGGTGGGGCTGTGGCCCTTGAGCACGTCGAAGAATTCCTGCCAGTCGATGGCGCCGAAGTCGTAGTGGCCGGTTTCCTCGTTCCATTTCAGGTCCGGGTCCGGCGCGGTGCAGCCGAGGAATTCGAGCTGCGGCACGGTCTGGTCCAGAAAGCGCTGGCGCAGCTCGTCGTTGCTGTGGCGCTTGATCTTCCAGGCCATGGACTGGGCGGAGTTGGGCGAGTTGTCGTCGGAGGGGCCGAACATCATCAAGGAGGGCCACCAGAAGCGGTTGATGGCGTCCTGCACCATCTCTTTTTGCTCGTCGGTGCCCTCGCGCATCATGGTCAGCAGCACTTCGTAACCCTGGCGCTGGTGGAAGCTCTCTTCCTTGCAAACGCGGATCATGGCCCGCGCGTAGGGGCCGTAGGAGCAGCGCTGCAGCGGCACCTGGTTGACGATGGCGGCGCCGTCCACCAGCCAGCCGATGGCGCCCATGTCCGCCCAGCTGAGCGTGGGGTAGGTGAAGATGGAGGAGAACTTCACTTCGCCGCGGTGCAGTTTTTCGATTTCCTCGTCGCGGTCGGCGCCCAGGGTTTCCATGGCGCTGTACAGATAGAGGCCGTGGCCGGCTTCGTCCTGAATCTTGGCCATCAGCTGCAGTTTGCGCTTGAGGCTCGGCGCCCGGGTCAGCCAGTTGCCTTCCGGCAGCATGCCGACGATTTCCGAATGGGCGTGCTGGGAGATCTGGCGAATCAGCGTTTTGCGGTAGCCGTCGGGCATCCAGTTCTTGGGCTCGATCTTGGTCTCCGCGTCCACCTTCTCTTGAAAGTGCCGCTCTTCCGGGCTCATTTCGTCCCGATTTTTCAGACCTTTACTGCCGGTATCCACCTGTTGTGCGTACATGGGGCGCCTCCGTTGTCCGCTGTGGCGGTCGTGCCACGTATAGGTTCATTTTTATACGACACATAATTTAGTGTCAATACACTATTTATGTATCATTTAGGAGGAGGGCGCCGTCCGGGGCAGCGAGTAAAACGCCAACTTACTGATATGTATGGTTTTTAATGTTCACCATGGGCATCGATGCAGTTCCTTAAACAGCCTGATCAACCGCCCAATGACCGTTTTGCGATACATGAAAGTGGCGTTAAGGCCGCGTTGAAGAGGTATTCGTGAAGGCGCGCCCTGCCCCGCTTGCCCGCCGCCGGATGCTGAAACGAAGAAACAACGGTTTTGCCGGGTGTTTTTGGTATTCTTGCCGCTCATTTTTTAGTCGCCCCGGAAACCATGCCTGAACACTCTGCTTCCACCTTCCTGGCCGGCGCCGGGACGGATACCTGGACGCTGTGGCTGAACATCATGGCCACCGGCGCGGCCGTGGCGTTGTTGCTGCTGCTGAGTGTGTTCACCCTGGCGCTGTATCTGTACCGCGACCGGGAAGCGCCGGCGGCGCTGCAGTTCGCCCTGGCCAACCTGTGCGCCACGGTGTACATCGCCAGCGATCTGACCTCGCGGATCGACGCCGTGACCGGCGACCTGGACGCGGTGATGACGCCCTACCGCGTGGCGCTGAGCGCGGTGGTGATGGGGCTGGCGGCGCTGATCTGCATGCACCGGGTGCTGCGCCGCCGGCACGAGCCGCGCTGGCGGCTGGCGGCGGTTTACCTGGCCGGCGCTCTGTTGGCCAGCGTGCTGTGGGTGGATCATCCGGCGCTGATCATCGCCAGCAATCAGGCCACCATCGAGGGCAGCCAGGTGTTCGCGGATTACGGCGCCGCCGGCGCGCCCTTCTTCGTGCTGTGCATGGTGGCGTTCAGCTACACTAACTGGCGGATGGTGCGCCGCGCCCGGCGCACCGGTGGCACCCTGGCCTGGTGGCTGACGGTGATCGGCTTCGTGCTGGTGTTTCTCACCGGGGTGCATGACACCCTGCGCGAGATGGGCGTGGAATTGCTGCCGCTGAGCGCGCTGACGCCGGGGTTCGTGGCGTTCCAGGTGGCGGCGCTGGCGGCGATGGTGATTCATTACTCGCGCACGCTCAGCGAGCGCACCGAGACCGACCACCAGCTGCGGCACCTGGCGGACAAGGCCACCCGTGACCCGCTTTCAGGACTGTTCAACCGCGCCTTTCTGGAAAGCCATCTGGACGGCCTCGGACCCCACGCCCGGGGCGGTCTGCTGTTCATCGACCTGGATCATTTCAAGGTCGTTAACGACCGCTTCGGCCACACCCGGGGCGACGCCTTGCTGCGCGCCGTGGCGCAGCGCATCGACCACACCATGCGCGACGGCGACATCGCCTGCCGCTGGGGCGGCGACGAGTTCGTGGTGTTTCTGGCGGAGGCCAACCCGGACGCGGCGGACTCCATCGCCCGACGCCTGCTGGAGGCGTTCGAAAGCATCCCCGCCGGCGACAGCGAGGACCTGCGCATCGGCGCCAGCATGGGGTTCGCGGAGCTCACCGACGACGACTGGCGGCGCACCCTGCGCCGTGCCGACCAGGCGCTGTACCAGGCCAAGGACCGCGGCCGCGGCGTGGTCGCCATCGCCTCCTGAGGTCAGCCGCGCTGTCGGCGCCAGCCCCGCCATAGCAGCCAGGCGCCCCACACCATGGCCAGCACCATGATCGCCCGGCCGCTGTTCAGCGTCAGCGCCGCCAGCGTCTTGTCCCAGGCCAGCAGCCCGGTCTCGCCGAGAATGAATTCCCAATCATGGAAGCCGTAGGGGGAGGACTTGCCGTAGTTGCCGCCCAGTAGCGGCAGCTCGCCGGCACGGGCGTCGGCCATGTAGGGCGCGATGTCGAGAAAGTTCTCGCCGAACCACCACAGGCAGACGCTGGCGCCGAAGGTGTCGTGGCGCCGCAGCAGGGCGATGCCGCAAATCACCGGCACCAGCAGCTGCCCCAGGGTGCCGCCCAGGGAACCGATGAACTGGCCGAAAATGCCGAAGATCACGTGCCCGGCTTCGTGGAACGGCAGGTTCACGTTGTGCAGGAAGGCGGGCTGGTAACCGAGCTGGTGGAGGCTCTGTGTGATGTAGCTCCAGCCCCACACCACCAGACCCACCCAGAGCAGCGCGTAGAGGGCCGGGTAACGGTAGAGGGTCTCCGGTGGCACCAGCAGGCTCTGGAAAAACGCTTTCAGGCGCTCGGCGCGGTCCGGGCCCGGCGGGGTCTGATTTTCCCGCAGCTCGCGCTGGCGCTCCAGGTAGGCTTCGTACTTGTGAAAGACCAGCCCGCAGCCGCCGCAGGTGGTGTCCCCGGCGCCTCGCGGGTGCTCGCATTTGGGGCATTGCATGACGGCGACCTCCCCCCGAAATCAGCTCGCCCGGTGAAAATCCATCTGCCGTGTCGTGGCGGCGGCCAGGGTACGGCTCTGTAACCGTTCCACGAGATGCAGGCTCATATCAATGCCCGCGGAAATGCCGGCGGAGGTGACCACGTCGCCCTGATCCACCCAGCGCGGCCCGTCCTCCACCGTCAGCGCCGGGAAGCGGGTGCGCAAGGCGTCGATGTCTTCCCAGTGGGTGGTCACCCGGCGGCCGTCCAGGACACCGGCGGCGGCGAGCAGGAAGGCGCCGTTGCAGACCGAGGCGGTGAGCCGCGCCGCCGCCGAGACTTCCGCGATCCAGCCCACCACGGCCGCCTCGTTCATGACCTCGTCCACCACGCCGCCGGGCACCAGCACCACGTCGATCGGGGGATGATCCGCGAAGCTGTAATCCGGCTGAATCACCACGCCCGCGCGGCTGGTGGCCGGCCGCCGCCCGGCGGCCACCGAGAACACCGAAAACGGCGCGCCCTCCGGGGCCAGCCGGTTGGCGGTGGTGAACACTTCACAGGGGCCGGCGAAGTCGAGCAGTTCCACACCGGGGTACAGGTACACCCCCACGTTCAGGGTCATGTGCCGCCTCCGTTTACGGTCGGGTGAGCGTCAGGCGCAGGTCGTCGCCGACACGGCGCAGGTCGCTCCATTGCAGGCGGATCTGCTGGTCCATGCGCTCGAACGGCAGGTCCAGCAGGCCGCGGGCGTCGGCGCCCAGCAGCGTGGGGGCCAGGTAGACAATGAGCTCGTCGAACAGGGCCTCGCGGACGAAGGCCCCGGCCAGGGTGGCGCCGCATTCCACCAGCACTTCGTTGCATTCGCGGCGGGTCAACTCGGCGGTCAGGGCGTGCAGGTCGAGGCCGCGCCGTTCCGCGCGGGCGGCGGCGCCGGGCTCGGCGGGGTCGCTGGCGGCGCGGGCGCGGGGCAGCGCCAGCAGCTCGGCGCCGGCGTGTTCCAGCGCCCGGCGGCGCTCCTCCGGGGCGGCGCCCGGGTCGTCGGCGTGGGCGATCAGGCAGGGGCCATCGGCGGTGACCACCGGGCTGTCCACTGGGGTGCGCAGGGCCGGGTCGAGGATCACCCGCAGCGGCGCGCGGACCGGGCCGTCGGCGTACTCGCCATGCCGCCATTGTTCGGGACGCACGGTGTAGGAGGGCCGGTCCGCCAGCACCGTGCCAATGCCGGTGACGATGGCGCTGCTGCGCGCGCGCAGGCGCTGCACATCCTCGCGGGCCTCGGGCCCGGTAATCCACTGGGACTCACCGTTGGCCATGGCGGTGCGGCCGTCCAGGCTGGCGGCGGCCTTGATGCGGATCAATGGCCGCCCCTGGCTCATGCGCAGCACGAAGCCCGGGTTCAGGGCGCGGGCGTCCGCTTCCTGGAGACCGGTGTCCACCTGGATGCCGGCGTCGCGCAGCCGTTGCAGGCCGGTGCCGGCCACCTGGGGGTTGGGGTCTTCCATGGCGGCGACCACGCGTGCCACGCCGGCCTCGATCAGGGCGTCCGCGCAGGGGCCGGTACGGCCGGTGTGGGAGCAGGGTTCCAGGGTGACGTAGGCGGTGGCGCCGCGGGCGTGCTCGCCGGCGGTGGCCAGCGCGTTGCGCTCCGCGTGGGGGTCGCCGGCCCGGGCGTGGAAGCCCTCGGCGATGATCAGGCCGTCATGGGCCAGCACGCAGCCGACGCGCGGGTTGGGGTCGGTGGTATAGAACGCGCGCCGGGCCAGCTCCAGGGCCCGGGCCATGCACTCATGGTCGAAGTCGCTGAACCGCCCGGCGCTCATTGCTGCGGGGTATCGTCGTCTTGCGGTTCGCCGCCGCCGGCGCGGCCGCGCAGGCGGTCCACCTCGGCGGCGAATTCGGAAATGTCCTGGAAGCTGCGGTAGACCGAGGCGAAGCGCACATAGGCCACGTCGTCCAGCTGCTGCAGCGCCTCCATCACGAAGCCGCCCACCTGCCGGGCCGGCACCTCCCGCTCGCCGGTGGCGCGCAGACGGTGGCAGAGCCGGCTGATCGCCGCTTCCAGGTCCTCCACGCTCACCGGCCGCTTCTCCAGCGCCCGCAGCATGCCGGCGCGCAGCTTCTGCTCGTTGAACGGCTCGCGGGTGCCGTCGGACTTGATCACCCGGGGCATCACCAGCTCGGCGGTCTCGAAGGTGGTGAAGCGCTCGTTACAGCTCAGGCACTCCCGGCGCCGGCGCACCTGCCCGCCGTCCGCGACCAGACGCGAGTCGATCACCTTGGTGTCCTGAGCGGCGCAGAAAGGACAATACATGAGAGGACCAGTTAACAGTTAAGAATTAATAGTGAACAGTGAATAGCGAAAACACGGGGACATTATCGCCGACTTTTGGTGGTTTTGATAATGGCGATCAATATTCTCAGGAGTTGCCGGCAGTCCGCCTGCAAAGACTTCCCGGAATCCGGATGGAAGTAACCCGAGGCGGCCAACAAATCTATCCAGTAGTCCGTTTCATTGGCTTCTTTCAGGGCGACATGCATCTTGTGCACGAAATCCGCGCGGCTTTCCGCGTACTCGGCCTCACGCACCAGCGCTCCGATTGCGGTGCCGCTGCGCAGCAACTGCTTGCTTAAGACGTATTCCTGCTTCTCACTCTGCAGGTATTGGCAGCTTTTCACCACCCGCAACGCAAAAGCGCGGGATTTCTCCCGCGCCACGAACCTTCCCGTCATCCCTGACGCCTCGGTTTGGTTTCGCTATTAACTGTT
>NZ_CAXPXK010000094.1:0-21951 GCF_964221125.1 Alloalcanivorax sp. | reverse complement strand
TGAGGCTGTAGCAGCGGCGGGTGCGCTTGCGGCATTCCGCCACCCGGTCCGCCTCCAGCCGGGCGATCAGCTGGCGCACGATCACGAAGGGTTCTTTATCCTCGCTGTCTTTTTTGCGCTTGCGCAGATGCTCGTCGAGCACATGCAGATCGTGCAGCTCGCCGAGCAACTTGCCCAGCTTGCGAAACTCCTTCAGTGAAAGGGCGGAGTCGTCCAGGCTGCTTTCCAGCGGTTCCAGCTGATAGAGCTGATACTTAACCCGCTTGCGGAACCGGTGCCACAGCTCCGGCTGGTTCTCCACCACCGCTTCCAGCCCCTGCTGCCGGCCTTCGGCATAGAGCCGGCCGAAGCCTTTTTTGATCAGCTCCGCATTATCCGCTTCGATGTTCAGGTTGCGCCACAGGTAGAGGTCGGCGCGGAACACGCCTTCCAGACCTTCCGGCATCGCCGGCGACGCCAGTTCCTGCTCGGCCGCCAGGGCCTGGGCGCGCACCGCGTCGATGGCCTCGCTTTCGTAGTCGCGGGCGCCTTTGCGCAAACTCTCCAGGGTTTCGCCCATCACCTGCGTATCGCGGGCGCCGGCCAGGGCCCGTGCCGCCATGCGCAGGGCTTTGTCCTGCCGGCGCGCGGTCTTCTTGTCGACCACGCCGGCCATCACCCGCCAGATCGCCCGCAGCCGCTTCACGGCCACGCGCACCTGGTGCACCTGCTCCGGGGTCAGACTGGTCTGACCTTCAAGCAAGGAAAGTACGGTTTCGTCCTGATCGCAGGCGGCGCCGGCGAGGCGTCCCGGCAAATCCGAAGCGGATGTCGCGGCTTTGCTCATGGAGGGCTCCGATGTTGGCGGTTCTAATGGGGAGCCCGATTATGAATTTTTCCGACGACAATTACCGTGACAACTAAATGACAGCGCCCGCGAACCAAAACGCCCGCCGGACGGCGGGCGTTCAACACTGGCGTATCGCCCGGCCGTTAGCCGCGCGACACGCCCAGACCGCGGCGTTTGCCGCCTTCCGCCTTGACGAACTCCAGGGCGTCATCGTTGAGCCGGCCGTAGCGCAGGCGCGGCAGATCGTAGAGGTAGTTGCTGAGCACCTTCCAGGGTGCCTTGTCGCCCTGGCGCGGCAGCCGGTGGGCGGCGCGCTGAACGTAGCCGGACTGCAGGTCCAGGAAGGTCTTGTCGGTGTCGCTGCCGTCGTGGTCCTTCGGGGTGACCTGCTGCAGCCCCTTGCGGGACATATAGTTGAGCAGCCGGCACACGTACTCGGCGGCGATGTCCGCCTTCAGGGTCCAGGAGGCGTTGGTGTAACCGAACACCATGGCCATGTTGGGCACGTCGCGCAGCATCACGCCTTTGTACACCAGCACGTCGCGGGGCTCGCGGGTCTGGCCGTCCACCGACAGCTCGGCGCCGCCCAGCAGCTGCAGGTCCAGGCCGGTGGCGGTGATCACGATGTCCGCGTCCAGCTCTTCGCCGGACTTCAGGCGAATGCCGTTTTCGGTGAAGGTATCGATGTGGTCGGTGACGATGGACGCTTCACCACGACGCAGCACCTTGAACAGGTCGCCGTTGGGCACCGCGCACAGGCGCTCGTCCCAGGGGTTGTAGCTGGGCCGGAAGTGCTTCATATCGATGTCGTCGCCGAGCTGGCGGCGGGCGGCGGCCAGCAGGGCGCGGCGCACCAGACCCGGGCGCTGCTTGGACAGCCGGTACACCAGACGCTGCAGGCCGATGTTACGGGCCCGCGCCATGCGGTAGACCACCATTTCCGGCAGGAAACGGCGCAATTTCACCGACAGTTCGTCGCGCTCCGGCACGGTGGCGATGTAGGTCGGCGAGCGCTGCAGCATGGTGACGTGCTCGGCGTCCTTGGCCATGGCCGGCACCAGGGTCACCGCGGTGGCGCCACTGCCGATCACCACCACTTTCTTGCCGCTGTAGTCGAGGTTCTCCGGCCACTGCTGGGGGTGTATCAGACGCCCCTTGAACTGATCGGCGCCGGGGAAGTCCGGCGTGTAGCCGGCGTCATAGTTGTAATAACCGGTGCAGCAGAGCAGGAACTGGCAGGTGAAGATTTCGCTTTCACCGCTGCCTTCGTTTTCCACGCGCACGGTCCACAGACCGTCGCGGGTGGAGAAGTCGGCATCGACCATGCGGCGCTCGAAATAAATCTTGTCGTCGATGTTGTATTCGGCGGCGGTGTCGGCGATGTATTCGCGGATCGACGGGCCGTCGGCGAGCACCTTGGGCTCGGTCCAGGGGCGAAAGTTATAGCCCAGGGTGTACATGTCGGAATCCGACCGGATGCCCGGATAACGGAACAGGTCCCAGGTGCCGCCGATGCGCTTGCGGCGCTCGATCAGGGCGAAACTGCGGTCCGGGGACTGACGGCTCAGGTGACACGCCGCGCCCACCCCGGACAAACCGGCGCCGATAATCAGCACGTCGAAATGGTTATTGGACATTACTACCTCCAGCGCCGGTCCGCCGCCAGCGCGCTTTGCGCGGCTGCCGGGCGGCCAGGCTTACATTGCTCAATGGCATCTTTTCCTGGGGGGCAATGATGCCTTCGCCCGCCCGTCACCGAAAGTGCAGAGTGGGCCGTTCCGTCGTCGCTACGGCCAATCCGCTGGCGCGATCCTCCCTTCAGGCAGGCACCAGCTGATAGTCCTGCTCCTCGAACTGCGCCATCTGCCTTTGGTACTGGGTGGCGAAGCCCGGGAACATGGTGGCGTTGAAGCCGTCCTCGGTGAGGTACCAGCTCTTGCAGCCGGAGTTCCAGTTGGTTTTGGCCAGGCGCTTTTGCAGGCGCCGGTTATGCCGCTGCTGCACGTCTTCCTTCACATCCAGCATTTTCAGATTGCCGTCGAGGATGCGCAGAATGCCCTTCACCGCGTAGTCGAGCTGGGACTCCATATACACCAGCGCCGAGTTGTGGCCGGGGCCGGAGTTGGGGCCGAAGGTGAGGAACAGGTTCGGGTAACCGGCCACGTTGATGCTCTTGTAGGCCTGGGCGCCACCCTGCCATTCCTGATCCAGCCGCCGGCCTTCCAGTCCCTTGACCGGGAACGGCGTGCCGCTTTTGCTGACGTCGAAGCCGGTGGCGAACACGATGCAGTCAAGCTGATGCTCGACGCCGTCCGAGGTGCGGATGCCGTTCGGCGCCAGCCGCGCGATCGGCCAGGTGATCAGCTCGGCGTTGTCTTTCTGCAGGGCGGGGTAATAGTCGTTGGACACCAGCACCCGTTTGCAGCCGATGCGGAAGTCCGGGGTCAGCTGCCGGCGCATCCAGTCGTCTTCCACCTGGCTGTGCAGGTGCGCCAGGCTCAGCCGTTCGGCGACCTTAGTCAGCGGCGAATTCCAGATCACCGCCATGGCCATGGTTTCGTGGGTCCAGAACAGCGCCTGGCGCACCGCCTTCTGGCTGGCGGGAATTTTCTTGAACAGCTTCTTATGCCAGTCCGGCGTTTTGAAATCCGGACGCGGCACCACCCAGCCCGGCGTGCGCTGGAACACTTTCAGCGTGCCCACGGTTTTGACCAGTTCCGGAACGATCTGAATGCCGCTGGCGCCGGTGCCTATCACCGCCACGCGCTTGCCGGTGAAGTCGTAGTCGTGATCCCAGCGCGCGCTGTGAATCTTCTTGCCCTCGAATTCCTCCAGGCCTTCGATGTTCGGGAAGCTGGCGTTGGACAACGGCCCCTGGGCCATCACCGCGCTGCGGCCGCGCACCACCTCGCCTTTTTCCAGCGTCGCTTCCCACAGGCCGGCTTTTTCCTGGAACGACAGATCGGTGACGTTGCAGTTGAAGCGAATGTGTTTTTCCAGATCGAACGCGTCCACCAGATAGTGGATGTAATCGAGAATCTCGTTACTGCCGGAGAAGCTCCGCGACCACTCCGGGTTGGGCGCGAACGAATAGGAATACAGATTGGAAGGAATGTCGCAGGCGGCACCGGGGTAGGTGTTGTCCCGCCAGGTGGCGCCGACGCGGTCGCCCCGTTCCAGAATGACGAAATCATTGACCCCGGCCTGCTTCAGCCGGATCGCCATGCCCAGCCCGGCAAAGCCGGCGCCCACGATCAGCGCCGAAGCCGGCTTCGCCTGGCGCTTGGCGGCGGCTTTCTTGGGTGCCGCTTTTTTCGCGGGTGTTCTCTTAGCAGCCGCCTTCGTGCTCGCCTTTTTGGCGGCGGCTTTTCTGGCGGTGGCCTTTTTGGCTGTCGTCTTTTTAGCTGTCGCTTTCTTGGCGATGGCCTTCTTCGCCGCCGCTTTCTTGCGCGGCGCTTTAGCGGCCTTCTTCGCGGCGCCGCTGTTAACAGCGGTCTCGTCCGCCTTCACTGCAGGCTGGTCCGCGACGCGGCTTTCGTTGCTGTTGGGGGTGTCGTCATTCATAGAAATTCACTGGCTGAAAGATCGGATTGAGAGGAGTGATTGCTTGGCACTGCACTTCTACGGCAGCCGGGTTTGTGGGAGCGGGCCTTTGTGGGAGCGGGCCCAGCCCGCGAAAGGGAGCGCAAGCTCCCGGCAGGATCCCAGAGACTTGATTGATCTTGTTCTTTCAGAGGTCTCTGGAATCCTGCCGGCCGGCTTTGCCGGCCTTTCGCTTGCAAGCAAGCTCGCACAAACCTTGCTTCCGTAGCGCCCCGAGGCGCCGGGCTGTTATGCGGTCGGCTTGTAGGTAATGCCCTTCACCCAGGTCGGCATGCGGGACGGCATCACCCATTCGGGGACGCGGTCGGTGAGCTTGACCATGGCGTCCACCGGCGCGTGGTACATGCGGTTGCGGCGGTTCACCACCATCCGGCCGTGGCGGCTGATGATCTGGTACCAGGGGTTGTTGCGCCCTTCCTGGGTGCGGCCGCCGATACGCTCGAACTTTTTCATCGCCGCGTAGAGGCGCTCTTCGCCGAGGCCCATCTCGATGATGTTGTCGCGCATGCGGTTGAGCAGCGGCACATAGGAGGCGACGCCGAGAATCAGGCGCGGGTCGGCGATGGTGCCCAGCGCTTTCAGGGTCTTGAGGTAGACCGGCCCGTGGCCCTGCATTTCCAGCACGTGGAAGCCCACGCCCAGGTGGCGGGATTCGTCGTCATTGATCTTGGCGAACGCCTGGTGGCAGACCGGGTCGTCCACGGTTTCCAGCAGGAAGGTGCAGAGCGCGCCGTCCAGGGCGATCTCCAGCATCGGAATCACCGAGCCGAGCACTTCCAGGGGCATGTCGTCGCTGTAGCGGTCCAGCCACTGAATCACCAGCTTCAGGTTCTTGTTGGGCTCGGGAATATTCTCGCCGTCGAGCATGCCCCAGCGCTTCATCAGCGCCATTTCGGCGTTGGCGTGGCGCTGCTCCTCGGCGTGGAAGTAGGTGTAGATTTCCTTGAGCGTGTCGTTGGGCGCCTTCTTGGCCATGGCCGCGAAGCCGCGCGCGCCGACGTGCTCGATCCACATCAGATCGGCCATGAAGGCTTTCAGCTTGGGCCACTGCTCGGCGGTGATCTTGTCGGCGCCGGGGGCGTCCCAGTCAATGTCCGCCAGGGCCCACTGGCTGGCTTTGATTTTGGCGAGCATTTTGTCGAGATCGATGGAAGCCATGCGTGTGTCTCCTTCCAGTTAGACGAAGCGGCTCAACAGGCCGGCCCCGCGTGCGTAGGTGGTGGGCAGGTAACGCTTGGCGCGCCAGATCAGACGCGCGTCCACTTGCGGCAGAACATAAAGACGGCCCTTATCCAGGGCTTTCAGGGTGGTCGCGGCGACGCCCTCGGCGGACACCCCGGTGAGCGACACCCACTTGTTCATCAGCGGCGTCACCGAATCGTCGATGCGGCCGTCGCGGAAAATATTGGTCTTCACCACCGTGGGGCACAGCGCGGTGACGGTGATGCCCGCCCCGGCGGTTTCCGCCGCCAGCGTTTCCGACAGCGCCAGCACCGCCGCCTTGCTGGCGTTATAGGGGCCCATGCTGGGCGCGGCGGCGAAGCTGGCGGTGGAACACACATTGATGATGCCGCCGCCACCGCCGGCGCGCAGGCGCGGGGTGAACACATGGCAGCCGTGCACCACGCCCCACATATTGACGCCCATCACCCAGTGCCAGTCTTCCATGGAGATCTCGCCCACCGGCTTGCCGCCGGCGCCGACGCCGGCGTTATTGATCACCAGGGTGGGCGCTTCGCCGAACCATTCCTGGGCCCGGTCCGCCAGGGCTTCCACCTGTTCCAGCCGGGACACGTCGCAGGGCACCGCCAGGGCGTGGCCGCCCTGCTCCTGGATCGCCTCGGCGGTGGCCGTGGCGGTGGCCGGGTTGAGGTCGCTGCACACCACCCGGCCGCCGCGGCGCGCCAGCTCCAGCGCGAACGCCCGGCCGATACCGCTGCCGGCGCCGGTTACCACGGCGCGGCTGCCTTTGGAGATCTTGTTCCTGGTAAACACTTTGCTGCTGAGCATCGGGGCGAACCTCGCCGAATTGACCGTGACATTGATTAATGGCAACTTAGTCCGACTAATTGTTCGGATTCAACTCGGATATGCCTCGTAAACCCCAGCAGCCGCGCGCCCACGCCACCGTCGGCGCCATCGTCGAAGCCGGCTTTATCTCGCTCGCCCGTAACGGCGTGGAAAACACCACCACCCGGCATATCGCCGATATCGCCGGGGTCAGCGTGGGGTCGCTCTATGAGTATTTCGCCAACAAGGAAGAAGTGTTCGATGCCATGCACGAGCACATGGTCGGGGAGGTGGTGGGCATGGTGCGGCCGCTGATCCCCACGCTGGTGCGCATGGACATCCGCGAGCTGGTGGCGGAACTGCTCTACCGGTTCCGCGATCTGTTGGAGCGCGATGACGGCCGTTATCTGCGCTACATGAGTTACGCCGCCTACTTCGCGCCGCGCGATCAGATCGAGCCGGTCAACCGGCTGCTAATGGATTTGCTGATGAAGTATGTGATGCACCATCCGCAGCTGGTGCGGCTGGGCAACCTGCCGGCGATGGGCTTCATTATGATCAACGGCGGGGTGTTCACGGTGATTCGTTATCTCACCGAGCCCAACCCCACCGTGACCTTCGACGACCTGGTGCGCGGCCTGGGGGACATGGTCGCGCACTTCGTGGACGGCGAGCTGCAACGGGCGGGCAGCGCCGACTGAACGGTTATTTCAGCAGGTCGGTTTCCAGATTGGGGGCGTCACGGTCCACGCGCTGCCAGGTCTGGCTGCGGCCCAGCAGGCTGATGCCCAGGTAACCCCGCGCTTCCAGGGTGTTGTCGTCGGTCAGGGTGGCGCGGGCGCTGTAGGTCTTGCCGTTGTCCGGGGAATAGATGGTGCCGTCTTCCCACTCGTTGTCGCCGGCGTAGTCCAGCCCCTTGAGCACGGTCACGCCGAGCAGCCGGCGGCCACGCAGCTTCTCGTCCGGGTTCTCGGTGTCGTAGCGGGCCTCGCCGCTGCGCGAGCCCACCACGGTGCCCACCCAGGCGTCGTCCTCTTTATGAATCTGCACATAGCCGCCGGTATCGGTCTCCCAGATACCTTCAATGGCGTTTTCGCCGTCGGCGGCCCAGGCGGTGGCGCCGAGGGCCAGCAAGGCGGTAATCAGGATGGCACGGATCATGGTTCAGTCCTCTACTTCAGAACGGTCGTTAGGGGCAACATTTTGCAGCGCGCAAAAGAGTAAACAAAGTCGACCCTGTTGTCTGTCACTTTAGAGGGGTGAAACGGGGCGGGGTTCTTAAAACAAGATCAAATCGCCCCCGCGCGGACGGCGGGGGCGGAAGGCGGAACCGGCGGCGGCCCTCAGTCGAGGATTTTCGCCAGCGCCTGCTCCAGGTTTTCCACGGTGCGCTCGATGTTGTTGAGCTTGTCGAGCCCGAACAGGCCCACGCGGAAGGTCTTGAAGTCGTCCGGCTCGTCGCACATCAGCGGCACGCCGGCGGCGGTCTGCAGGCCTTCGCCGATAAACTTCTTGGCGTTGTGCATGCCGTCGTCGCCGGTGTAGCAGACCACCACGCCGGGCGCCTGGAAACCGCTGGCGGCCACGCTCTGAATGCCGTAGCGGGTGAACAGCGCCCGCACCCGGCCGCCCAGCTCTTCCTGCAGGGCCTGTACCACCGGGAAGCCCTGGGCGCGGGTCTCTTCCATGATGTCGCGGAAGCGCGCCAGGCCGTCGGTGGGCAGGGTGGCGTGGTAGGCGTGGCCGCCGTCCTCGTAGGCGCGCATGATGCCCAGCCAGCGCTTCAGGTCGGCGGCGAAGCTGGTGCTCTGGGTGTCCTCCAGACGGCGCAGGGCCTCTTCGCCCAGCATCACCAGGGCGGCGCAGGGCGATGAGCTCCAGCCCTTCTGCGGCGCGCTGATCAGCACGTCCACGCCGCGCGCCTTCATGTCCACCCACAGGGCGCCGGAGGCGATGCAGTCGAGCACGAACAGACCGCCCACTTCGTGGACCGCCTCCGCCACCGCGTCCAGGTAATCGTTGGGCAGCAGCAGCCCGGCGGCGGTCTCCACATGGGGCGCGAACACCAGATCCGGCTTCTCGGCACGGATCGACGCCACCACTTCCTCGATGGGCGCCGGCGCGAACGGCGCGGGTTCGCCCTCGCCCTCCACCTGACGCGCCTTCAGCACGGTCTCGGCGGCGGGGATCGAGCCCATCTCGAAAATCTGGCTCCAGCGGTAACTGAACCAGCCGTTGCGGATCACCAGGCATTTCTTGCCGGTGGCGAACTGACGCGCCACCGCTTCCATGCCGTAGGTACCGCCGCCGGGCACCACCGCCACGGCCTCGGCGTGGTAGGCCTGTTTCAGGGTGGCGGAGATATCCCGCATCACCTGCTGAAACGCCTGGGACATATGATTCAGCGACCGGTCCGTGAACACCACGGAGTATTCGAGCAGACCGTCCGGGTCTATCTCGGGCACCAGTTGAGACACAAGCACTCTCCCGACTTCAGTTCGTTTGCATGGTTTAGCGATAGGATAGTTGTTATAGAGGCGTGAGTCTTGGGCTGCAAGCTCCCCGCACCGCCGGGACGCTACGGAGCGAGAGTTGTAGGAGCTTGCCCTGCAAGCGAAGGGTGGCTTTAGCCACCCGGCAAAGGTTGCCCCGCAGGATGCCAGAGGCCTTGGCGGTACTGCCGTTAGAAAAGTCCCTGGGATCCTGCCGGGAGCTTCGCTCCCTTTCGCGGGCAAGGCCCGCTCCCACAAGCCGCCCCCACAGCCCTCTCCAAGCGCGCCTTTAGCTGTTAACTATTAACTATTAACTGTTAACTGCTTTTCTCACCATGTGTCGATCATGGGCCGGCGCTTGCCGGCGATGGGTTCGCGGCCGCCGGCGGGGGCGGCGCGCAGGCCGCGCAGCACCCAGGCGCGGGAGTCGGCCGGGTCGATGACGGTATCGATCTCCAGGGCGGCGGCCATGCTCAGGGCCTCGCCGCGCTCGTAGAGTTTGGCCACCAGCTCGTTGAACAGCGCCTGGCGCTTTTCCGGGGTCTCCTGGGCGTCCAGTTCTTTCTTGTAGGCCAGGTTCACCGCCCCTTCCAGGCCCATGCCGCCGAATTCGCCGCTCGGCCAGGAGGCGCAGAAGAACGGCGCGTGGAAGGAGCCGCCGGTCATGCCCTGGGCGCCCAGACCGTAGCCCTTGCGGGTGACCAGGGAGAACAGCGGCACGGTGAGGCTGGCGGCGGTGACGAACATGCGGCAGGTGTGGCGCACCATGGCGGTCTCTTCTTCCTCGGGGCCGACCATGAAGCCCGGGGTGTCGCAGAAGCTGACCATGGGTACACTGAAAGCATCGCACAGCTGCATGAAGCGCGACGCCTTGTCGGCGCCGGCGGCGTCGATGGCGCCGCCCAGCACTTTCGGATCGTTGGCGATCAGGCCCAGGGGCCGGCCCTCCACGCGCACGAAGGCGGTAATCATGCCGGGGGCGAAGTCCGGGCGCAGCTCGACCACGGAATCGGTGTCGGCGAACACGTTAATCAGGTGGCGCATGTCGTAGGCGTGCAGGCGGTTTTCCGGCACCGCCCGGCGCAACCAGCGCTGGTCCTCGCAGGTCCAGTCGGTGATCTCGCCCTGGAAATAGCCCATCAGTTTCTTGGCCAGGGCGGCGCCCTCTTCCTCGTCCTTAACCACGCAATCGATCACGCCGTTGGCGCGCTGCACCGAGACCGGGCCCACCTCTTCCGGCTTGAACGAGCCCAGGCCGCCGCCTTCGATCATGGCCGGGCCGGCCATGCCGATGCAGGCGTTCTCGGTGGCGATCATCAGGTCGCTGCAGCCGGCGAACACGGCGTTGCCCGCGAAGCAGCGCCCGGACACCACGGCGATGCGCGGCACCAGGCCGCTGAGGCGCGCGTACTGCAGGAAGCTGGGGCCGTCCAGGCCGGCCACCTTGGTGGCGTTGTCGGTGTCGCCGGGGCGGCCGCCGCCGCCCTCGGCGAAGAAGATCACCGGCAGTTTCTGCTGCTCGGCGATCTCCAGAATGCGGTCGGTCTTCTTGTGGTTCATGGTGCCCTGGGTGCCGGCCAGGACGGTGTAATCGTAGGCGAGCACCGCGCAGTGGCTCTTGTCTTCGCCGAACAGGTCACCGTTCACCGCGCCGATGCCGGTGATCAGGCCGTCGGCGGGGGTGTTCTGAATCAGGTCATCCAGTGAACGGCGGGCGCGCTGGGCGGCGATGGTGAAGCCGCCGTACTCGATAAAGCTGTCGGCGTCGCAGATCGCCGCCACGTTCTCCCGGGCGGTGCGCTGGCCGGTCTTGCGGCGCTTGGCCACCGCGTCCGGGCGCTGCTCGTCGCGCAGCAGGGCGTCACGGCGCTGCAGTTTGGCAAGATCCGGGCGGATGTAGTCCAGGTCGATCTCTTCCGCTTCCTGGTCGGCGTCGCCGGCCACCTCGCCGGGCTCGATAAAGTACAGCGGGTCGCCGCCGCCGACCGCGTCGCCCACCGCGAACGCCACCCGGCGCACCGTGCCGCTGACGCCGGCCACCACCTGGTGCTGCATTTTCATCGCTTCTACGAACGCCACCGGCTGGCCTTCGCGGACGCTGTCGCCCTCATCGGCCATCAGCTCCACCACCACGCCCTGCATCGGCGTGGTCACCGCTTCGGTGCCCGCCGGCCCCTGAACGGCCGCCTGGGTGGTGGCGGCGCCGGCGTCTTCGGCGGCGCCGAAATGCAGGGACGGGTGCTCCCCCTCGCCCACCAGTTCCGCCATGTGATCGTCGACGAAGCGGGTGTAGACGTGGTTCGCCGTCACCTCGTCACGGCGCAGCAGGTTCTGCAGAAAGCCGATGTTGGTGTCCACGCCCTCGATACGGAACTGGCACAGCGCCCGGTAGCCGCGCCGCACGGTGGTGGCGTAGTCACCGCGGCCGTGCACGATCAGCTTGGCGAGCAGGGAATCGTAGTGGGGGCTGGTGCGGTAGCCCCGATAGCCGAAGGTGTCCACGCGCAGGCCGGGGCCGGTGGGCGGCTCGAAGGTGGCCAGGGTGCCGCCGGCGGGGCGTGCCTCGCCGCTGGCTTCCATGGTCTCCATATTGACGCGCAGCTGCATGGCGAAGCCCAGCGGCTGCGGCGGGCGGGTCAGGCCCAGGTCCGCCAGGGAGGCGCCGCCGGCCACTCTCAGTTGCGCCTGCACCAGGTCCACGCCGGTGATCTCTTCGGTGACGGTGTGCTCCACCTGCAACCGGGGGTTGGCTTCGATAAAGGCGAAGCGGCTTTCGTCCGCGTCCACCAGAAACTCGAAGGTGCCCAGGCTGCGGTAGCCGACTTTCGCCGCCAGCCGCAGGGCGGCGTCCAGCAATTGTTGGCGGGTGTCCTCGGAGAGCGTCGGGCTGGGCGCCACCTCCACCAGCTTCTGGTTGCGCCGCTGCAGGCTGCACTCGCGCTCCCACAGGTGGACCGGCGCGTCGCCGCCGTCGCCGAGCACCTGCACTTCGATATGCCGGGCCCGGTCGATAAAGCGTTCCACATAGACGGCGTCGTTGCCGAAGGCGGCGCCGGCTTCCGCCTGGCAGCGCTTGAACGCCTCGGCCAGATCGTCGCCGGGGCGCACGATGCGCATACCGCGCCCGCCGCCGCCGGCGATCGCCTTGACAATCACGGTGGCGCCGTCGCCGAGGCCGTCGCGGAATGCCTGGGCCTGTTCCAGGGTGGTGTCGGCGCCGGTGCCGGGGACCACCGGCACCTGGCACTCCTCCGCCAGCACCCGGGCGCGGGCCTTGTCGCCGAGCAGGGCCAGGGTGTCCGCGTCCGGGCCGACGAAGATCAGGCCGGCGTCCACGCAGGCGGCGGCGAAATCGCGGCTCTCGCTGAGAAAGCCGTAGCCCGGATGCACCGCGTCGCAGCCCTGCTCCAGCGCCACCTTTACCAGCTGCTCGCCGTCCAGATAGGCGGCCACGCCCTGCCCGGACAACGCCACCGCCCGGTCCGCCACCCGGGTGTGCAGGGCCCGTTCGTCGTCGGCGGGGTAGATCGCCACGGTGGCGATGTCCAGGTCCGCGGCGGCGCGGGCGATGCGTACGGCGACTTCGCCGCGGTTGGCAATCAGCAGCTTTTTAATGGTCATGAAGCGGGGTCCGTCTTGTTCTGGGGCGGGTACGACACGCCGAGGCGCCGTCCGGGTCAGGGGCAACATAGCCAGATACTGACTTACACGTCAATTAGCATTGACAGTGGTTTTATTTACTTCCAGATTAATTGCCACACGCACAGGAGAGGAGCCGGCGCTTGGCCAGACCGAACAAAAAATCGCAACTGGGCCAGCCGCCGATGAAGACGCGGATCAAACAGGCGGCCCGCGATTTGTTTATTCAGCGCGGCCTGGCCGACGTCAGCTACGGGGACATCGCCGAGGTGGTGAACACCACGCGGGCCAATCTGCATTACCACTTCGGCAACAAGAACGCGCTGATCGAGGCGGTGTTCCAGGAGATCTTCGACAGCCTGGAAGAGCAGTTCCAGGAAGTGTGGGCCAAGCCCGGCCTGACCCTGGATCAGCGCATCGGGCTCACCGCCGAGGACTGCGAACGCCGCTTCTATGAGTTCAACAAAGACGCCAAGGGCCGCAACCCCTGGAGCCTGTCAGCGCGGGCCCGGTTCGAAAAGCATCTGCTGTCGCCGCGCATTCAGGCGGGTATTTCCGAAATGTCCCGCCACTTCGAGGACTACGTGGCCCATGCGGTGACGCTGGCGATCGGCGCCGGCGAGCTGCGTCCGGACACGCCGGTGCGCCAGGTGGTGATGCTGATCACCCCGCTCTGGTATTTCGGCTCCTTGCTGACGCAGCACAGCGGCCTGAACAAGCTGCTGGACCACTACAAGGCGGTCAGCGACACCATCGCCGCCGCCTACGGGACACATTAAAGTCATGCCGCTGTCATGTCGGGAAGGTACACACCCAGGGTGACCTTCCGATAATGACAAGGAGCTGACATGAAACTCTGGCTTGCCCTGGGCGCCGGCACCCTTGCCGCCGCCCTGCTCGCGGGTTGCGGCGGTGACGACAGCAACGACAACCTGCCCTCCTCCGAACCGCCCGCCGTCACCGGCGTAAAACTGAACTTCATGGGCCGCTACAGCACCGGCCAATTCGATGAGAGCGCGGCGGAAATCCCCGCCTACGACGCCGGCACTCAGCGTCTGTTCGTGGTCAACGCCCAGAAAGGCGCGCTCGACGTGCTGGGCATGAACGACCCGGCCAACCCGGCGCTGGTGGATACCCTGACCACCTCGGATATCGCCGCCAACACCGAAGTAAACAGCGTGGCGGTACGTGATGGTCTGGTTGCGGTCGCGGTGCAGGCGCCGGTCAAGACCGACGCCGGCTTCCTGGCCCTGTACGACGCCGAAACCTTGGAGTTGATCAGCTTTGTCGAGGTCGGCGCGCTGCCGGACATGGTGGCGTTCACCGCCGACGGTCAGTACGTGCTCACCGCCAACGAAGGCGAGCCCAGCGACGACTACAGCGTGGATCCGGAAGGCTCGGTGAGCGTGGTGGACATCAGCGACCCGCAGAACCCGGTGGCCGCCACCGCGGATTTCACCGCCTTCAACGGCCAGGAAGACGAACTGCGCGACCAGGGTGTGCGGATCTTCGGCCCCGGCGCCAACACCGCCCAGGATCTGGAGCCCGAGTACATCGCGCTGGACGCCGACGGCGCCACCGCCTGGGTGGTGCTGCAGGAGAACAACGCCCTGGCCAAAGTGGACATCGCCAGCGCCACCGTGACCGACATCCTGCCGCTGGGTGAGAAAGACATCAGCCAGGACGGCAACGCCATCGACGCCAGCGACGATGATGGCGTAATCAACATCCGCACCTTCGACGGTGTGGTCGGTCTTTACATGCCGGACGCCATTCACGCCTACAGCGCCAGCGGCGACACTTATCTGGTTACCGCCAACGAGGGCGACGCGCGCGCCTGGGGTGAAGACACCGCCGAGTACTTCGGCACCGAAGGCGCCGGCTGCGCCGGCGACCCGAGCCTCGGCTTCGTGGAAGAATTCCGCGTCAAGCACCTGGTGCACGCGGACGGCTTCGACCGCCGCTGCGGTGATGACCTGCCGCCCCAGCTGCGCGCCCTGGGCGCCGGCGGCCTGCTCAACCCCACCACCTTCGGCTACTGCGGTGCGGTGGACGGCGATCCGGGCGACTGCCGCGAGGACGACGTGCTGGGCCGCCTGAACATCACCTGGACGGAAGGCTACCGCACCGACAGCAACGGCGACCCGGTGATGTTCACCGCCGCCGGCGTGGAAGACCCGGCCGGTGATCGCATCATGTACGACACCCTGTACGCCTACGGCGGCCGCTCGTTCTCAATCTGGGATGCCGAGGGTGCCCTGGTGTGGGATTCCGGCGACGCCATCGAACAGTTCATGGCCAGCGATGACTGCATGGCCGGCGCGCAGCGCAACATTCCTTGCGCCGACTACTTCAACAGCGGCCACGACGAAGGCAGCGACTTCGACAGCCGCAGCGACGCCAAGGGCCCGGAGCCGGAAGGCCTGACCATCGGCACCTTGGGCGGCAAGACCTTCCTGTTCCTGGGCCTGGAGCGCATGGGCGGCATTCTGGTCTATGACATCACCGACCCGACCGCGCCGGTGATGCAGGACTACCTGAACACTCGCGAGGACTGGGTCACCGAGGACACCGAATCGGTGCTGGCCAGCGCCGGCGACCTGGGCCCGGAAGGCCTGGTGTTCATCCCCGCCTCCGACTCCCCCAACGACAAAGCGCTGCTGGTGGTGGGCTACGAAGTGAGCGGCACCACCGCGGTCTACGAAGTGGAAGCGCTGCGCGACTGACCCTTCCCAACACGCCACCCCGAACGCCCGACGTGCCACCGCACGCCGGGCGTTCTTCGTTTCCGGGGCCGAAAAACTGGACCCGGCGGCCCGGCCACGGCAGTCTTGCGGGTAAACACGCCTTCACGCGGCCGCCGACGCCCGGACGTTAGCCTTCCGCTTCTTCGACAGGCGCGGGTCCGCTGCACGGTTGGCGGCCATACCGGTTACACTTTGCCGACCTGAAGGCGGCGCCCCGGAGGGCGCTTGCAGGGCGTGCCGATTAAGGTCAACCTTTATGATCTACACGCATGATGAAATTGGTGGTGAATCAATATGGTTGAAGACGCTTCGCTGGACCGGCTGAACCAGTGCCTGGAAACCCTGCATTTCGCCTTCCGGGGGCTGGTGGCCGAACCCGACAGCATATTGCAAAGCCAGGGGCTGTCCCGTATCCACCACCGGTTGCTGTTTTTTATCGGCCGCAATCCGGGACTCAGCGTCAACAAGGTAGTGGACAGCATGCGGCTGACCAAGCAGGCGATTCATAAGCCGCTCAAATCCCTGGTCGAGAAAAACCTGGTCGAAGTGAGCCGGGACGCCTCCGACAAAAGGATCAAGCGGCTGGCGCTCACCGACCAGGGCACGGCGCTGGAATCCCGGCTCACCGGCATCCAGCGCGAGCTGCTCACCCACGCCTTCGACGAGGTGGGCGAAGACGGCGCCGAGGCCTGGTTCCGGGTGATGGAGACCATGGCCCGCCGGCTCGGCGTCTGACACCTGCTGTGCCGGCCTATCAGGCGGTTTGACACTGTTCCTGCTGGTCCGCGTCCAGCTTGTTCTTGTACAGCGAGCGCTTGGGCTTGGCCATCACCCGGCGCAGCATGGGCTCGAAGAACGACAGCGGCAGGGTCTCCTGCTCCGGGTCGAAGGCGGCGGCGTCGTACTTGGCGCAGAACTCCACGGTGCGGTCGAAACACGGGTGGTCGCGGTATTTCTCACGCAGGTCCGGGTCCAGGCCCAGGTGCTCGAAGAAGTAGTAGCCCTGGAAGATGGCGTGGTGCTTCACCATCCAGTGGTTTTCCTCGCTGACGAACGGCTCCAGCAGGGCGGCGCCCACGTCGGCGTGGTTGTAGGGGCCCAGGGTGTCGCCGATGTCGTGCAGCAGCGCGCACACCACGTACTCCTCGTCCTGGCCGTCGCGGTGCGCCAGGGTGGCGGTCTGCAGGCAGTGGGTGAGGCGGTCCACCGGGAAGCCGCCGCAATCGCCTTCCAGCAGCTGCAGGTGGGTGATGACGCGATCGGGCAGTTCCTTGGCGAAACCGCCGAAGGCCTGGCCGATGATCTTCCAATCCTCGGCGGTGCCCTCTTCCATATGCTTGAACTGAGCGCGCGGCTCGTCGTGATGACCGTCCATACTTCTCTCCTCGGCTGGGGCTTGAACGCCCTGGCGTTTATTGGATGTATGATGGGGAGTCTAGGCCGCGCGCCGGGCTGAGACTGTCAACGGTTTGACAGTTGGCGCGCGAGGCGGTGTTACGGGGTGTCCGGGCGATGGTCGATCACGTTCTCGAAGTACTGAAAAGCTGCTCGCTGCTGTCCGGGCTGCCCGAGGCGGCGCTCCGCGAGGTGGCGCCGCTGGCCCGGGTGCGGCCGTTCCGCGCCAACGAGGTGCTCTACCAGCGCGGCGAGGTGCAGTCGGCGCTGTCGGTGGTGGGCGCCGGCAATGTGCGCATCGGCTCCACCAACGCCGAGGGCCGGGAAATCATGCTCACCCTGTTCGAGCCCGGCGCCTGGTTCGGCGACACGGTGTTCTCGCCGGGCATGCCGCGGGTGTTCGGCGCCACCGCCCACACCGACGGCGAGCTGGTGGAGGTGCCCGGCCAGGACTACCGGGCGCTGCTGGCGCGCTATCCGGAGGCCTACCCGCGCACCCTGGACATGCTCAGCCGGCGGCTGTGGTCGGCGATCTCCATCATCGAGGACAACGCCCTGCGCGACATGCCCGGGCGGGTGGGCCGGCGGCTGCTGTTCCTCGCGCACATGCACGATCCCCAGCGCGGCCCCGGCCCGGTGACCTTCAAACTGACCCGCGAACACATCGCCAACATGATGGGCATGACCCGCCAGGGGGTGCACGGCGTGCTCAAGGCCCTGGAGCAGCGCGGGCTGATCCGGTTCAGCTACGGCCGCATCACGGTGCCGGACCCGGACGCCCTGAAGGCTTACCTGGACGAACGTGCCGGGTAGTAACTATTACCTATATGATGGCACTTTGGCATTAGTTTTGTGACGTGGTTAAAGGAAATCGCACTACCGGCCGATAACACTAGGTAACAGAGAACCACATACGGAAATATTCCGACCGTGCCGAGTGAAAACGATGCCTAGCCTGCTGCAAGACCTGCCCCTGGCGCTCGCCCTGCCCAACCCGAACCTTTGGGAGATGCTGGCCATCCCGCTGGGTGCCCTGGTGATGGTCGCGGCGGTTCTGTGGACCGGTCGGATTCGCCAGCGCCTGCTGGTCAACGTACTGGCGCTGGGCATCATGATGCCGCTGGTGCATCTGTGCATGATCACCACCGGCGCCCATATGCTCAGCCAGCGCCTGCAGCTGGTACTGCTTGATGTGATGCCGCCCTGGCTGGGCTGAACCGGATGACCGTGTCGGGTTACGGCCTGCGGCCTAACCCGACCTACCCATGACGTAGGTCGGGTTGAGCGTAGCGAAACCCGACAACCCGAGGCGGGATATATCCTCAGGCGAGCGCCGGCTCGATAAAGCGCCAGTCTTCCGCTGATTGCCCGAGCACCAGAAAGTGCGGGTTCAGCACGTCCGGCTTGTTATAAGTCAGCGGCTCAAAGTGCGTGTTCACGACAACCCCGCCGGCGGCGTTAACCACCGCGTGGGCGGCGGCGGTGTCCCACTCGCAGGTGGGCGCCAGACGCGGGTAGATGTCCGCTTCGCCTTCCGCCACCAGGCAGAGCTTCAGGGACGAGCCCATGGAGGTCTTTTCCACCGCGCCC
The DNA here is from genome assembly GCF_964221125.1 of Alloalcanivorax sp. Classification (NCBI taxonomy): domain Bacteria; kingdom Pseudomonadati; phylum Pseudomonadota; class Gammaproteobacteria; order Oceanospirillales; family Alcanivoracaceae; genus Alloalcanivorax; species Alloalcanivorax sp. The sequence continues at coordinate 3,646 of NZ_CAXPXK010000094.1, read as the reverse complement.
AGTTGCCCCTCGATCAGCCGCTCGAGCGCGGCCACCTGCTCGGCGCCATGGCGGCGGCTGGCCACCATCACGATCGGCGCGTGCCGGGCACGGCACTGAATCGCGCTGCGAACGCCGCCCTCTTCCTTGAACGCCCCCAGGCCTTGCCCGCCGGAGTAGGTGATCGCCGTGACCGGCACATGCACCACGCCCAGCACCGGCACGCCACCTTCCACCAGAGCGATATTGACGGTGAACTCACCATTACGCTTGATGAATTCCTTGGTGCCGTCGAGCGGGTCCACCAGCCAGAAGCGCGGCCAGTCCTTGCGGTCCTGGTAGTCGATGCCGCCGGACTCTTCGGAAAACACCGGAATCTCCGGGGTCAGCGCCTGCAAGCGCGCTTCGATCAGGTTGTGGGCGGCGCGGTCGGCCTCGGTGATCGGGCTGTTGTCCGCCTTGTGGTCCACGTCCACGTCGCCGCGGTTGTAGATCTCAAGGATGGCGGCGCCGGCGTCCACCGCGATAGTGGAAACGGGGCCCAGCAGGGCGTTCAAATCGTTCATTCAGCGGTCCATCAGACGTTGGGTCATCAACAGGGCGGCGATCACGCGGGCTTCGGTCACGTCCTCGCGCTGCAACAGCTCATCCAGCCGTGACAGTTTCCAGGGAATCACTTCCAGAGGTTCGGGCTCGTCGCCGGGCAGGCGCTCTTCATAGAGGTCCTCCGCCAGCGCCACGGTGATGTGGTGGCCCATATAACCCGGCGACAGGGTCATGCGCTTGAGCAGGGTCAGTTTGCCGGCGCCGTAGCCGGCCTCTTCCTTGAGCTCCCGGTTGGCGGCGTCGCGCCAGTCCTCGCCATGTTCGTAAGCACCCTTGGGCAGGGTGATCTGGTAGTCCTCGACACCGGCGCCGTACTCGCGGATCAACACCACGGTGTCGCGGTCGAGCATGGGGACGCACATGACGCCGGCGATCGGCGGGGTGCGCAGGCGTTCGTAGGTGCGTTCCTCGCCGTTGCTGAAACGCAGGTGCATTTCCTCGATCCCGAACAGGCGGCTTTTCGCCACCAGGCGGGTATCGAGGATTTCCGGTTTGCGGTTGCCTTCGCGTGTCATGGCCACTCCTTTGCGACGGCGTTAAGCCTAACCGCAAAGGAGGTGGAACCCAACAATCAGGAGGCGGCTTTTTGCGGCTGGCGGGCCTTTTCCCAATGGTAGACGCGGTCCTCGACGCGGCGCGTTTTCAGCCAGTAGCGCCAGGTGCTGTAGGGCCAGATCGCCACGTTCTTGCCGTCCGCCTGCTGGTACCAGCTGCTGCAGCCGCCCTGCTGCCAGACGGTGCCGGCCACGTCTTCCTGGAGCTTGTCGTTGAAGGCGTCCATTTCGGCGCGCTTCACGTCCAGGTAGTCGCCGCCCTTGGCGTCCAGCTTGCGGATCGCGTCGCGGATGTACTCCGCCTGGCACTCAATCATGAAAATGATCGAGTTATGGCCCAGGCCGGTGTTGGGGCCGACCATCTGGAACATGTTCGGGTAGCCCGCCACGGTGACGCCCAGATAGGCCTCGGAGGCGTCCGCCCAGTCGTCCTGGAGCTTGCGGCCGTCGAGCCCGGTGATCGGGAAATCCCTCATGTAGATGCGCGGATCGACGATGAAGCCGGTGCCCATGATCAGGCAGTCCATTTCCCGTTCGCTGCCGTCGGTGAACACGATGCTGTTCTCGCGCACTTCCTTGACGCCCTCGGTGAACAGCTCCACGTTGTCGCGGTTGAAGGTCGGGTAATAGCGGTTGGAGATCATGATCCGCTTGCAGCCCAGGGTGTAGCTGGGGGTCAGCTTGCGGGCGGTTTCCTTGTCCTTGACCTGGAAACGGATGAACTGCTTGACCACTTTTTCCAGCAGACCCGCCAGGCGCGGGTGGAAGATCGGCACCACCCGGGATTCGTTGCTCCAGTAGAGCCGTACCCGGTGCAGCTTGCGCAGCAGCGGGAAGCGCCGGAACAGGGTCTTGGAGAGCTTGGAATAGCGGCGCTCGTCGCGGGGGATGATCCAGCCCGGGGTGCGCTGCACCACGGTCAGACGTTCCACGTCCGGGGCGATCCGCGGCACGTACTGAATGGCGCTGGCGCCGGTGCCCACCGACACCACCTTCTTGCCGGTGAGATCGTAGTCGTGGTCCCACTGGGAGGAGTGGAACACCTTGCCCTGGAAGCGGTCCAGGCCGGGGAAATTGGGAATCTGCGGCACATGCAGCGGGCCGCTGGCGAGCACCCAGTGCTGGCACACCACCTGGCTGCCGTCTTTCAGGTCCAGGGTCCAGAGCGCCTTGTCCTGGTCGAAGTGGGCGCCGCACACTTCGGCGTTGAAGCGGGTCTTTTCCGGGATACCGTGCTTCTCGGTGGTGCGCAGAATGTAGTCCTGGATCTCCTCCCAGCCGCTGTAGCGCGCGGACCAGTCCGGGTTGCCCTCGAAGGAAAAGGAATACATGTGCGACTGCACGTCGCAGGCGCAGCCGGGATAGTTGTTGTCCCGCCAGGTGCCGCCCACCTGCTCGGCCTTTTCCAGCAGCACGAAATCCTCGATGCCGGCTTCGCGCAGCTTGATCGCCATGCACAGGCCGCCGAAACCGCCGCCCACGATGGCCACTTTCACCGGCCGCGCGTACTGATAGACCTTCGCTCGACTGTTCATCTTGTTCTCCCTATTACCGACCACGGTCGTTGACCCTGTTGGTCATCATTGCCCGGCACTTTACCTTGTCCCGGCCCCGGATAAAGGTGTTAAGCTGACCGGAAAATTGATAATTCCGGCCAAGGTTTTCCCCATGCCCCTGCGTTCCATTCTTGCCCTGATGTCCACCGTGGATGTGCTCGAAGAGCGGGGCGTGGACTGCGCCCCGGTTCTCGCCCGCCACGGGCTGGAGCCGGAGCGCCTGGACCCGAACGGGGAAATCGAACGGGACCGCGAGCTGGCGGTGCTCACCGAGCTGCTGCCGCTGGCCGGGGACCCGCTGTTCGGCTTTGAGATGGGCCGCCGCTTCGGGCTGGCCGGCTACGGCCCCCTGACCATGCTGCTGATGACCAGCCGCACCGCCTTCCAGGGCTTTCAGATCGGCGTCCGCTACCAGGCGCTCACCTACCTCTACGGCAAGCTGTCGCTGGTGCCCGGCGAAGACACCACCAAATTGATCCTCGAGCCGGTGCCGTTGCCGGACAGCGTGCGGCGCATCCTGATCGACCGGGACATGACCGGCACCTTCAACCTGGTCAACGAGATCCAGACCCAGCTGGGCCTGAACCTGGCGCCGCTGGAAGTGTGGCTGCCGTTCCCCAAACCCGCCGAAGCGTCCATTTACGAGGATTTTTACCGGGCGCCGGTGAAATTCGACCAGCCCTGGTGCCAGGCGATCATCCGCAACCAGGACATGGCCCAGCCCCTGCCTGGCTACAACCGCACCGCCCAGGAGATGTACCAGAACCAGTGCGACGCCCTGCTGGCACGGCGCCAGGCGGAGGCCCCGGAGGGCCTGCCGGACCGCGTGGCGGCCTATCTGGAGTTGTTTATCGGTGAGTTCCCCGGCGCCGACCGGGCCGCCGCCACCTTCGACATGCCCGAGCGCAGCTTCCGCCGCCGGCTCGGCGACGCCGGGCGCAGCTATCAGAA
>NZ_CAXPXK010000093.1:0-21599 GCF_964221125.1 Alloalcanivorax sp. | reverse complement strand
AGTGGTCGATCATGACGATACGCTTGGCGTAATGGGAGACCGGGGTCTCTTCCATCATGCCCATGCCGCCGAACAGCTGGATCGCTTCCTCGGCGACCTTGCGGCCGGATTTGCCGACCTGGGCCTTGGCGGCGGAGATGCGCTTTTTGCGCAGTTGCGGCTCCACGTCGAGGCTGCAGGCGGCGAGCATGGTGATGGAACGTACTTTTTCCAGCTCCATGCGCATTTCCACCATGCGGTGCTGCAGGGCCTGGAACTTACCGATCGGCACGCCGAACTGCTGGCGTTCCTTGATGTAGTCCAGGGTCTGGTCGCAGGCCACTTCCATGGCGCCGGAGGCTTCCGCGCACAGGGTGATCAGCGCCAGGTCCAGAGTCGCTTCCAGGGCGTCGAGGGCCTTGCCTTCGTCGCCGAGCAGCGCGTCGGCGCCGACTTTCACGTCCTTGAAGGTGATGTCGGCGGCGTGCAGGCCGTCGATGGTCGGGTAGCCGCGGCGGCTGACGCCGTCAGCGCCGGCGTCGACGATGAAGGCGCTGAGGCCGTCTTTGTCGTTGCCGCTGCCGCCGGTGCGGGCGATCACCACCAGCTGGTCGGCGCTGTCACCGTGCAGGACCACGGCTTTCTCGCCGTTGATCACGTAGCCGTCGCCGTCTTTCTTGGCGCTGGTTTCCACGAAACGGTGGTCGTAGCGACCCTTGGTTTCGTAGTTGGCCAGGGCGAAGCGGGTCTCACCGCCGATGATGGCCGGCAGGTACTGCTCTTTCTGGGCGTCGTTGCCGAGCTTGTCGATCAGCACGCCGGACAGCACCACGGTGGCCAGGTAGGGTTCCACCACCAGGCCGCGGCCGAAGCCTTCGGCCACCACCCTCAGTTCCGGGCCGCCGCCGTTGAAGCCGCCGGCCTCTTCGGAGAACGGCACGCCCAGCAGGCCCAGTTCGGCGAACTGGGTCCAGGTGTCGGTGCTGAAGCCGTGCTCTGATTCCAGTGCCTTGTTGCGGGCGTCGAAGGTGTAGCTGTCACGGACCAGACGACCCACGGTCTCTTCGAGCATGCGCTGCTCGTCGCTGAATTTGAAATCCATGTTCGTCTCCTTACAGACCGAGAATCATCTTGGAGATGATGTTCTTCTGAATTTCGTTGGAGCCCCCGAAAATGGAGAGCTTGCGGAAGTTGAAGTAACGGCTGGCCACGGACCCGGCGAACTCGGGGCCGACGGTCTCGCCGTCGAAATCACCGGCCAGCTGTTCCGGCAGGAACGGCAGCGCGTGCGGGCCGGCGGCGCGGCGGAACAGATCGGTGATCTCCTGGCGCAGCTCGGTGCCCATGATCTTCAGGAAGGAGCTTTCCGCGCCCGGTACACCACCGGCTTCGGCGGCGGCCACGGTGCGCAGGTTGGTCATTTCCAGGGACATCAGCTCCATTTCCACGTCCGCCAGGCGGCTGCGGAAGTGCGGCTCTTCGATCAGCGGCTTGCCGTTGACCTGCTGCTCGCGGGCCACCTGCTTAAGGTGCGCCAGGGCGGCCTTGGAGCTGCCCACGCCGGCAATGCCGGTACGCTCGAAGGTGAGCAGGTACTTGGCGCAGGTCCAGCCTTTGTTTTCTTCGCCGACCAGGTTTTCCACCGGCACTTTGACGTCGTCGAAGAACACTTCGTTGACTTCATGCTCGCCGTCCAGGGTGATCAGCGGACGCACGGTGATGCCTTCGCTTTTCTCCATGTCGATGAGCAGGAAGGAAATGCCTTCCTGTTTCTTGGCGTCCGGGTCGGTGCGCACCAGGCAGAAAATCATGTTGGCGTGCTGGCCCAGGGTGGTCCAGGTCTTCTGGCCGTTGACGATGTAGTGGTCACCGTCGCGCACGGCGCGGGTTTTCAGGCCGGCCAGGTCGGAACCGGCGCCCGGCTCGGAGTAACCCTGACACCACCAGTCGTCGCTGCGCAGGATGCGCGGCAGGTAGTAGTCCTTCTGCTCCTGGGTGCCGAACTTGATGATCACCGGGGCGACCATGTTGACGCCGAACGGCAGCACGGTGGGGGCGCCGGCTTCCGCGCACTCTTCTTCGAAGATGTGCTTCTGGATCGGGCTCCAGCCGGTGCCGCCGTACTCTTTCGGCCAGTGCAGGGCCAACCAGCCCTGCTCGTTGAGAATTTTCTGCCAGCGGATGGTGTCTTCCTTGCCAAGGCGCTTGTGCTCTTTCACCTTGCTGGAAATGTCCTTGGGCAGCTTTTCGTTCAGGAAGGTACGCACTTCGTCACGGAAGGCGCGCTCTTCGGCGGTGTAATTAATGTCCATAATAACCTCTGTGTCTTAGGCGGCTTAGGGGCTTCGCGTTCAGCTGTAGAAGCCCTTGCCTTCTTTAGCCAGTTTTTCCAGCAGCGCGGCCGGCTTCCAGGTGTCGGAGCCGGTTTCCTGGTGAATCTGGCTCACCTTGTCGTAAATGGTCTTGAGGCCCACGGAATCGGCCCAGAACAGGACGCCACCGCGGTACACCGGGAAGCCGTAGCCGTAGATCCAGATCACGTCCACGTCCAGCGGGCGGGCGGCAATGCCCTCTTCCAGGATCTTGGCGCCCTCGTTGACCATGATGTACATGCAGCGCTCGAGGATTTCCTGGTCGGAGATGTCCCGGGACTGGATGCCGTTCTCTTCGCGGAATTTAGCGATCAAGGCGTCGACTTCGGATGAAGGCACCGGGGTGCGGTCGCCTTCCTTGTAGTCGAACACGCCGGCCTGGGTCTTCTGACCGAGACGGCCCTGCTCCACCAGATCGTCGGTCCAGTTGCGCGGCGGCGCGTTGTCCGGGTCTTCCTTGCGCAGCTCTTCGCGGATGCGGTAGCCCACATCCATGCCGGCCAGGTCGGACATGGCGAACGGGCCCATCGGGAAGCCCAGGTCGAACAGCACTTTGTCCACCTGCGCCGGGTTGGCGCCTTCGTTGACCAGCTGTACCGCTTCCGCCTGACGCTTGTGCAGCATGCGGTTGCCGACGAAGCCGTGGCATACGCCCACCAGCACGCCGACCTTGCCGATGCGGCGGCTCAGGTCCATGACGGTGGCGACCACCTCGTCGGAGGTTTTCTCGCCGCGCACGTTTTCCAGCAGCTTCATGACGTTGGCGGGGCTGAAGAAGTGCATGCCCACCACGTCCTCGGGACGCTGGGTGAAGGAGGCGATGCGGTTCACGTCCAGGGTGGAGGTGTTGGTGGCGAGGATGGCGCCGGGCTTGCAGACCCGGTCCAGCTCGCTGAACACGGCTTTCTTGACGTCCATGTTCTCGAACACCGCTTCGATCACCAGGTCCACGTCGCCGAGGTCGTCGTAGCTGAGCGTGGGCTGGATCAGCGCCATGCGCTGCTCCACCTGTTCCTGGGTGATGCGGCCTTTCTTGGCGGTGTTCTCGTAGTTCTTGCGGATCACGGCGATGCCGCGTTCCAGGGCGTCTTCCTTCACCTCGAGAATCTTCACCGGGATGCCGGCGTTGGCGAAGTTCATGGCGATGCCGCCGCCCATGGTGCCGGCGCCGATGATGGCGGCGCTTTTCACGTCACGCTTGGCGGTGTCCTTGGGCAGGCCCGGTACCTTGGCCACTTCGCGCTCGGCGAAGAAGACGTGGCGCTGGGCGCGGGACTCGGGGCTCACCAGCAGCTCGGCGAACAGCTCGCGCTCGCGCTTCATGCCTTCGTCGAAGGGCAGTTCCACGGCGGCCTGGACCGCTTTGATGCAATGGAACGGCGCTTTGAAGCCGCGCTGTTTGCGGGCGATGGACTTCTCGTAGTTGGTGAACAGGTCCGCGTCTTCCTTCTTCACGTCCAGGTCGCGGATCTTGCGCAGCGGGGCGTTGTCGGCCACCAGCTTGCGGGCGTAAGCGAGCGCGCCTTCGAGCAGATCACCGCCGACCACTTCGTCGACGATGCCGACCTTGAAGGCGTCCTTGGCTTTCACCGGGTTGCCGCCGACGATCATGTCCAGGGCGGCCTTGGCGCCGACCAGACGGGGCAGACGCTGGGTGCCGCCGGCGCCGGGCAGCAGCCCCAGCTTCACTTCCGGCAGACCGACCTTGGCGGATTCCAGGGCGACGCGGTAGTCGCAGCCCAGGGCCACTTCCAGGCCGCCGCCCAGGGCGGTGCCGTGGATGGCGGCGATCACCAGCTTGTCGCTGCTTTCGTATTCGCTGATCACGTCCGGCAGGGCGGGCCCGGCGGGCGGCTTGCCGAATTCACGGATGTCGGCGCCGGCGGGGAAGGTGCGGCCTTCGCCGATCACCACCAGGGCTTTGGCCTGGTCGTCTTCCAGGCCCTGGCGCAGGCAGTTGACCAGCCCTTCGCGCACACCCTGACCCAGGGCGTTGACCGGCGGATAGTCGACGCCGATAACACCGATGTCGCCTTCAAGACGGTAGCTCACTACCTCGCTCATGATTCCTCCTTCAGCGGGGGACCCGCGGTGCGGCGGCCGGAGGGGCCGCGACGGCGCCGCGCATCCCGTGGAAACGGTTCTCTCCCGGACGCTTCAGTATAAGAAAATCCGGGCCATTATCAATTATTTCGGAATTAGGTTTTATCTAGCGGACCAACTCTGTTGTTGGCTACACCCTATGGGAGCGGACCTTGTGGGAGCGGGCCTTGCCCGCGAAAGGCAAGCTCCGCTTGCCGGCGGGATACCAGAGACGCTTAACGGCGGCACAAACAGCGTCTCTGGTATCCTGCCGGGTGGCTAAAGCCACCCTTTCGCGGGCAGGGCCCGCTCGCACAGCTCTCTATAACCATAAAAGGGCACCCTGATGGTGCCCTTTTATGGTTTTGCTTCACAGTGTGAGGCGCGGCGTTTACTCGGTGATTTCGGACAACTTGCGCAACACCACTTCGCCGTCGACCACTTCGGCGATCTGCGGGTCGGCGCCCAGGTTGCCGGCTTCGTCGATGCCGTCCACGTCGTAGGGGTTATGTTCCACGGACACTTTCTCCATGGCGGACGCGATGGCCGCGCGGATCGCCTTGGCGTCGTCCACGGTGCCGGCTTCCTGCATCGCCTGGGCGATCAGGTACATGGCGAAGTAGTTGTACGCGGTTTCAGACGTGGCCACGCCGTTGTGCTCTTTCTGCCACTTCTCGAGGAATAGCTTGGCGCCTTCGTTCTCGTACTTGTCCAGGGGTACCACGCCCACGGAGCCTTCCAGGGACTTGATGCCGCCGGATACCTTGGCCACTTCGTCCATCTTGGCCTGGTCCATCAGGATGAAGCCGCCCTTGAAGCCCAGTTCGCGGGCCTGACGCACCACCAGGCCGGTGGGCTCGGAGGCACCGCCGACGAACATGACGTCGGGATCCTCGGACAGCACCTTGCTGACGCCGGTGTAGAAGTCCGCGGACTTGTTGTAGTCCATCGGGTTCATGGCCGCGACTTCGCCGCCCAGCTCACGCCATACCGGCACGAATTCCTTGGTCCAGTACTTGGCGTAGTCGTGGGTGGCGTTGGCGACACCCAGTTTTTTGCCGAAGCGGTCCATGGTGATGCGCGAGAACGGCTCGATGTAGTCGGTGAAGTTGGGCGGAATCTTCACGGTCAGTTTGTTGCCCTTGGAGGTCACCGCCGGCACGGAGGTGTAGGACATCACCAGGAAGCCGTCACGCTCGTTGAACGCCTGCAGAGCGAAGGTGCCGCCGGAGTGCGGGGTGAAGATCACCGGCGCGTTGTACTGCTGCACCAGACGCTTGCCGTTCACGGCCGCCTGGCTGGGCGAGTACTTGTCGTCCAGGGACTGGATGTTGATGGTGTACTCTTCGCCATCGACGGTGATGCCGCCGGCGGCGTTGATTTCCTCGGCGGCCATGCGCAGGCCTTCCAGGGTGTTCTCACCGTACAGGGCGGCACCGCCGCTGAGCGGGCCGGTGAAGCCGATGTTCACTTCGTCGGCATGGGCCGCGCCACCGATGGCGAGGGCTACGGCGCTGGCGGCGGCCAGGCGACGGAAGGATTTCAATACTTTCATGCTCTTTCTCTCCCTTTCTTTATTGTTTGGGATGTGGTCGGAAATTAAGTGTGTTGCACGGCGCCCTCAGGCGCCGATGTAAGCTTTGCGTACTTCTTCGTTACCCAGCATGGCGTCGCGGTCGCCTTCCATCACCAGACGGCCGTTCTCCATCACGTAGGCTCGGGTCGCGATTTTCAGTGCCGCGAACGCGTTCTGCTCCGCCAGCAGCACCGAGGTGCCTTCCTTGTTGATGGTCTGCACGGCTTCGAACACCTGCTTGACCACCAGCGGCGCCAGACCCAGCGACGGCTCATCCAGCAGCAGCAGCTTGGGACGGCCCATCAGGGCGCGGCCGATCGCCACCATCTGCTGCTGACCGCCACTCAGGGAACCGGCGGGCTGATCCTTTTTCTCGTCTAAAATGGGGAACATTGCAAGGACATGCTCAAGGGTTTTTTTCATACCCGCCTTATCACGGCGGTGTACGTAGCCCCCCAGCCAGAGATTTTTCAGCACTGACATTTCGGGAAACAGCTTGCGGCCTTCCGGGCACTGCACCACGCCGGCCTGCACCAGCGCGGAGGGTTTGCGGCCGGTCACGTCCTCGCCGTTCAGGCTGATCTTGCCGGCGGACGCCTTGAGCAAACCGCTGATGGTGTTGAACAGGGTGCTCTTGCCGGCGCCGTTGGCGCCCAGCAGCACCACCAGCTCGCCCTGCTCCACGCTCATGGAAACGCCGTCCAGGGCCTTGAAGCTGTCGTACTTGGCGTCCACGTTCTCAAGCTTCAACATCTTCTTCACTCCCCAGATAAGCTTCGATGACCACCGGATTGGTCTTGATCTGTTCCGGCGTGCCTTCGGCGATCTTCTCGCCGTGGTCCAACACCATGATCTTGTCGGCCAGGCTCATGATCATGTCCATTTTGTGCTCGATCAGGCACACGGTGATGCCGTGGTCGACCATTTTGCGGATCAGCGCCGCCAGGTTTTCGGTCTCTTCCGGGTTGATGCCGCCGGCGGGCTCGTCGAGCAGCACCAGTTCCGGATCGGTGGCCATGGCCAGCGCGAACGCCACCCGCTTGCGCTCTTCCTGGGTGGTGTCGGCGATGTAGCGGTGGCCGATGTGGCTGAGACCGACGAAGTCCAGCACCTCGGCGGCTTTCGCCCGGCACTTCTTCTCTTCGTCGCGCAGCCGCTTGGAGTTGATGATCACGTCCCAGAGCCGCGATTGGGTACGCAGCCGGTGGCCGACGATCAGGTTGTCCAGCACCGTGGACTGCTCGAACAGCTTGGTGGTCTGGAAGGTCCGCGCGATACCGAGACGGGCAATGCGGTCCGGCGCCATGCCGGTGACGTCCATGCCGTTGAACTCGATGCTGCCGGAGGTGGGCGGCATGGCGCCGGCCACCAGGTTGAAGAAGGTGGTCTTGCCGGCGCCGTTGGGGCCGATGATCGCATTGATCTGGCCGGCGGCGAATTCCACGCTCACGTCGTTGACCGCGGCCAGGCCGCCGAAGCGCTTGGTGAGATTATTGATCTTAAGCATTGTCGCTGGCCTCCTTGGACGAAGTGGCGCTGTCGCCGACACGGGTCTGGCCTTCTTTGGCCGGCGCTTTGCTCGCCAGACGGCGGCCGCGCCAGGTCAGGAAGGTGCCGACCACGCCCTTGGGCATGAAGATCACCAGCAGTACCAGCATGGGACCGAAGACGATCATCCGGTACTCCTCGAACGACTGCACCGCCTGGGTCAGCCAGGTGATCGCCATGGTGCCCACCAGCGGGCCCATCAGCGTGCCGATACCGCCCACCAGCAGGTAGGTGATGATGTCGAAGGTGTGTACCACCTCGGCTTCCGCCGGGCCGATAAAGCGCACCACACCGGCGTACAGACCACCGGCGAGACCGGCGTAGACGGTGGAGAGCACGAACGCCAGTACCTTGTTGCGCATCAGGTTGATGCCCAGGGACTGGGCCAGGTCGTCACTGATACGGATGGCCAGGAAGGTGCGGCCCACCAGCGAGCTGGAAATACGGCTCACCAGCACGATCGCCAGCACCAGGAAGAACAGCACCAGATAGTAGAACGGCACGGTTTCGGTGAAGTCGATCAACCCGAAGCCTTCCGGCGGGGCGATGTTGATGATGCCCAGGGAGCCGTGGGTGAGCGCTTCCCACTTATCCAGCAGCAGGTAGATGATGAAGCCCACGCACAGGGTAAAGATGGCGAAGTAGTGTTCCTTGAGACGCAGGGACACGATGCCCACCAGGAAACCGAACACCGCCGAGAACACGCCGGAGGCGATAAAGGCGGGCCAGAACGCCCAGCCGTGATCCACGGTGAGGATCGCCACCACATAAGCGCCGATGGCGAAGAAGCCGCCGTGGGCCAGGTTCAACTGGCCGCAGAAGCCGGTGATGATGTTCAGGCCGTACACGGCGATGGCCCAGATAAAGGCCAGAGCCATCACGTAGATCTGGTATTCGCTGCCCGCGATCAGCGGGAAAATCAGGGCGAACGCCAACAGCACCACTTTCATGGCCGGGCTGGCGAAGAAGTTGGCAATGCGATCCATTAGCGCACCCCCTTGGTGAACAGGCCGGTGGGCTTGATGGAGAGAATCACCACCAGCAGAACAAAGGCAATCAGATCCTTATAGGTGCTGGAGACGTAGTAGCCGCCCAGCGCTTCGGCGAAGCCGATGATCAGACCGCCGACGATGGCGCCGGGGATGCTGCCCATGCCGCCGAGAATAATGATCACGAAGGCCTTCATGATCACCAGGTGGCCCATGGCCGGGTACACCAGGTTGATCGGCGCGAACAGGCTGGCGCCCACCGCCGCCAGGAAACCGGCGATGGCGAAGGTCATCATGGCCACGCGGTTGGCGTCGATGCCTACCAGGAAGGCGCCTTCCCGGTTCTGCGCCATGGCGATGATGGTGGAGCCGGTCATGGTCTTCTTTAGGTACAGGTGCAGCGCGCCCATGATCGAGAAGGCGCCGACAATGATCAGCAGCCGCTGGGCCGGCAGCACCAGGCCGCCGAATTCCAGAATGCCGGTGTACGGGGTCGGCATGCGGCGGAAATCGGAACCCCAGTGCATCTGCACCACCGCTTCCAGGAACAACAGGATGCCGATGGCGGCGATCTTGTCGTGGATCGGCGGCGCGTGCCGCAGCGGGTGGAAGACGAGACGCTCACAGAGCACCGACAGCACGGCCACGAAGAGGCCGGCGCCGAGCATGGCGATCCAGTAGTTGAGCCCCAGATCCACCATGATGTAGTAACTGATGTAGGCGCCCACCATGTAGAGAGCACCGTGGGCAAAGTTGGGAACGTGCAAAATGCCGTACACCAGGGTCAGACCCAGGGCCACGAGGCCGTAGATGCTGCCCAGGGTGAGGCCATTAAGCGCTTGCTGAAGAAACGCGTCCAAGGCTGAGCCTCCTGTTCGTGTTATTTGAGAAACAACCTCCCAGCGAGCGGCGAGGTCCCATCCGCGTCGTTCGAACTGCGGGAAGTTGTTTCAGCTTTTTTGGGTTTTTGGAATTGTCAGGCTTGTTGTTGCTGGTCAGCCCATTCCTCTTCCTGCATCGCGCGCCACATCACCTTGCCGGTGGGCGAGCGCGGCAGCTCATCGCGGAACTCGACGATCTGAGGCACCTTGTAGGCGGCCATCTGTTCCTTGCACCAGGCGATGATCTCGTCTTCGCTGACCTTGCCCTTGTGGTCGGCGGCCAGCACCACACAGGCTTTCACGGTTTCACCGCGGCGCTCGTGGGGGGCGGAGATGACACAGCTTTCCTGGATCGCGGGATGCCGGTACATAAGACTTTCGACCTCGGCGGGCCAAACTTTAAAACCGGACGCATTGATCATGCGTTTCACCCGGTCGACGATGAAGAAGTAGCCCTCTTCGTCGTAGTAGCCCATGTCGCCGGTGCGGAAGAAACGTTCGCCGTCGATTTCGATGAAGGCTTTCTGGGTTTCCAAGGGGCGGTTCCAGTAACCCTGGAAGATCTGCGGCCCGCGGGAGATGATCTCGCCCACTTCGCCGACGCCCATTTCCTTGCCGGTGTCCACGTCGATCACCCGTGAATCCACGTCAAAGACCGGAATGCCCAGACACTGCTTTTTGGGTTTTTCGGAGGGGTTGATATGGGTAGCGGCGATGGTTTCGGACAGGCCGTACCCTTCGATGTAACGCAGACCGGTAAGCTTGAACAGCTTATCGGACACCGCTTCGGGCATGGCCGCCCCGCCGCCGCCGATGTTCTCGAGGCTGGAGAGGTCGAAGCTTTCCACGTCCGGGTCGGAAAGCAGATCGATGGCCATGGTGACGATGTTGGTCCAGCTGGTGACCCGGTAGCGCTCGATCAGCTTGGCCGCGGTGCGGCGGTCCCAGCGGGTCATCAGCACGATGCAGGAGCCCACGAAAATGGGGCCGTTCATGGCGCCCTGCATGCCGGTGACGTGGAAATACGGCAGCGTGGACAGGGTCACGCCCTCGCGGCCGCCGCCGGAGCGCCAGGCGGCGCCGTGCACGCAGGTGGCCATCACCGAGCGATGGGTGTGCATGCAGCCCTTGGGCGCGCCGGTGGTGCCGGAGCTGTAGGGGAACACGGCCAGATCGTCCGGGCCCACCAGCAGTTCACCGGGCTGGTGACCGGCGCCCAGGGCGTCGCCCCAGGCGATGGTGCCGGCGGTGGAGAGCGGCTGCGCCGGGGCGGCCACCTCGGCGGGCAGGTCGAGGTCGGTCTGCGGGTGAATGTAGTCGCTGTAGGCGGCGACGATCACATGGCGCAGACGCTCATGGCCGATCAGCGGCTCGATGTGCGGGAACACTTCCTGGCTGCAGATGCACACGGAGGCCTGGGTGTCCTGCAGGTAGTGCTCGAGCTCGGCGCTGCGGTTCATCGGGTTGATCGGCACGACAATGGCGTTGGCGCGCAGAATGGCGTAGTAACCGATGATGAACTGCGGTGCGTTCTGCATGAACAGCATCACCCGGTCGCCTTTTTCCACGCCCAGGTGCTTCAGTTCGCCGGCCAGGGCGTCCACCTGCTGCTTGAGTTCCCGGTAGGTGATGGGCGCATCGTAGTAGATGATCGCGTTCTCATCCGGGTAGCGCAGCGCGGAAATTTCGAGGTTGCTGTAAAGGCTGGTTTCCGGAAGCTTGAGCTGGTGAGGCAGCCCCTCCGGCCAGACGGCAAAATGCCGATCAAACATGCCTGTGCTCTCCCTATATATTTTCTATATCGACGGCCGGCACCGGAAAACCGGTGCCGGCCGTTTGGATTGTTGTAAGGCCCGCGGAGACGCGGACAGTACCGGACCCTGACCCGCGCTTTTGTTAACGCGGATACAGAACCAGTACTGAAGTTGACCAAGCGGTCAATCTGACATGGCGCCCCTGGGGCGTCAATACTATTTTGGAATATGGTTTCGCATTCCGGGGGTCTCTGGAATCCTGCCGGGTGGCTTCGCCACCCTTTCGCGGGCAGGGCCCGCTCCTACAAGGTGCCTCGACCTTACGCTATCCGGGCAAAGGCCGGTCGCCTTGCTGGAAGCATTCATCCGCCAGCGCGTCATCGCAGCGGGTGGGCTGCAGGGGCATCACCGAGATGTGCCCATCGCGCAGGGCGACCACGTCGGATTGCGGGTGGTCGATGCTGGACGGACGGCGCTCGAACGACAGCCAGTGGTAGGCCAGCCCGCGGCCGTCGGTGCCGTGCACCAGGCGCGGCCCGGCGATGCCGCCGCCGATCTGCCGGGTGAAACGGCTGCCGCGCAGCTCGGCCACCGGCAGGTCCGGGAAGTTGATGTTCCAGCAGGCGCGCTGGTAGCCGTCCCGGTCGGCGCCGGCCTGCCACAGCTCGCGGATCAGACCGGCGGCGTAGCGGGTGGTGGGCGCGTAATCGATGGCGGCGCGGTCGACGAACGCCTGGCTCAGGGCGATGCCCGGCAGGCCCAGGTGGGCGGCGGCGAGCACCGCGCCGACGGTGCCCGAATACATCACCGAATCGCTCAGGTTGGCGCCGCAGTTGACGCCGGAGAGCACCAGATCCGGCGCCTCCTCCTCGAACCATTCCGCCATGGCGAACATCACGCAGTCCGCCGGCGTGCCGGACACCGCGAAGCGCCGCTCGCCGTGGTGGTAGACGCGCAGCGGCGTGTGCAGCGAAATGCCCTGCCCCACCCCGCTCTGGTCGTGCTCCGGCGCCACCACCCAGACTTCCTCGGCGAGCTGCGCGGCGATGTCCTCGGCGACCTTCAGGCCCGGCGCGTCGATGCCGTCATCATTGGTCAACAAAATCCTGCCAAACGGCCTCATATAAACCCCAAAAAAAGTTAATAGTTAACAGTTAATAGTGAATAGCGGGGCGGCTCCGTCGCTGTAGCCGTGCCACGGAGCCGCCCAACTTTTAACTGTTCACTGTTCACTGTTCACTGTCATTTATGTGTGCGTGCGATTTGCCAGCCGCGCTCGGCGATCAGCCCGGCCCGCTTGCCCACTTCCAGGGCGTTGCGGTTGCTGGCGTTGCCTTGCAGGGCGCGGGCGTAAACGCCTTGCAGAATAGCCGCGGAACGGAACAACGCAAAGGCCAGAAACACCGGCCAGTCGTTGATGCCATCGCGGTTGGCGCCTTCGCAGTAACGCTGCAGCAGGCTCTGCTCGTCGGGGATGCCGCGGGCGCGCAGATCCAGGCCGTCGAGGCCGCGCACGCCGTTCACGCCGTGGGGCATGTGGTACGGCAGGCAGCAATAGGCCAGGTCGGCGAGCGGGTGACCGATGGTGGCCAGTTCCCAGTCAAGCACCGCCACCACGTCAGGGGTGCGGTTATCCACCAACAGATTGCCGAGGCGGAAGTCGCCATGGGCGATGGCGGCGCTGTCATCCTGGGGAATATTGTCCGCCAGCCACGCCATCAGGTTATCCATGGCCGGCATTTCATCGGTCTTGGAGGCTTCGTACTGGGCGCTCCAGCGTTTCACCTGGCGCTCCACGTAGCCCTTGGGCTTGCCGAAATCGCCCAGGCCGGCGGCCTGGTAGTCGACGCTGTGCAGCTTGGCCAGGGTGTCGATCTTGTCGTTGTAGAGGTCGGCGCGCTGGTCCTTAGGCAGGGCTTCCAGCTGCGGCTGGGTGAACACCCGGCCGGGCACGAAATCCATCACGTAGAAGCTGGTGCCGATCACGTCATCGTCTTCGCACAGCAGGTGCATGGCCGGCACCGGCACCTCGCTGTGCTCGCCGAGCGCCTTCATGACGCGGTATTCCCGGTCCACCTGGTGGGCGGACGGCAGCACCTTGCCGGGCGGCTTCTTGCGCAGCACGTACTGGCGGTCGCCGCTCTGCAGCAAGTAGGTGGGGTTGGATTGCCCGCCCTGGAACTGGCGCACCTTGAGCGCGCCGTCGAGCAGGTTCTGCTGCTCCAGATACTCGGCGAGACGGCCCTCATCCAGGCGGTGCGCCTCCAGCACAGGGACGATTTCCGGTTGACCTTCCATAACTCTTCCTCGAATCACGTTCGCGGCGCCGCTGTGGGAGCGAGCCTGCTCGCGAAAGGGTGGCGAAGCCACCCGGCAGGATTCCAGAGACCTTGTTGGTAATCCGCTTTATAAAGCCTCTGGTATCCTGCCGGCCGGCGTTACCGGCCTTTCGCGGGCCGGGCCCGCTCCCACAAGAGCTGTTCCATAACGCCGGTCGCTAACAAATGGTTTCGCCGCCGTCGGCGACGATGGTCTGCCCGGTGACGTAGGCGCTGGCCGGGCTGGCCAGGAACAGCGCCACGCCGGCGATGTCCACCGGCTCGCCGATGCGCCGCACCGGGGTGCGCTCTTCGGCACGCTGGCGGCGCACCGGGTCCTCGGTGAGCGCCTTGGCGAAGTCGGTGCGCACCAGGCCGGGGGCGATGCTGTTGACGCGGATGTTGCGCGGGCCCCACTCCACCGCCAGGTTGCGCGCCAGGGCCGCTTCGGCGGCCTTGGAGACGCCGTAGGTGCCGATGGTGGCGTTGCCGCGCAGGCCGGCGATGCTGGAAATAATAATCACGTTGCCGCCGCCGTTCTTGTCCATCTCCGGCAGCACCCGGTTGCACAGCCAGAAGGTGCCCTTGGCGTTGGTGTCCATGATCTTGTCCCAGGCCTCGTCGGTGAGCTCGGAGGTGGGGCCGTAGACCGGGTTGGTGGCGGCGTTGCAGACCAGAATATCGATACGGCCGAAGGCGGCCAGGGTTTCGTCGACCAGGTTCATCAGGTCGTCTTTCTTGCCCACGTTGCAGGGCACGGCGATGGCCTCGCCGCCGGCGGCCTTGATCGCCTCGCAGACCTCATGGCAGGGCTCCGGCTTGCGGCTGGAGATCACCACCCTGGCGCCGGCGGCGGCCATTTCCTCGGCGATGGCCTTGCCGATGCCTTTGGTGGAGCCGGTGATCAGGGCGACCTTGCCTTTCAGATCGAAGAGCTTGCTCATGTGTTTCTCCTTCGGAGGGCTGCAAGCCTCAAGCTACAAGCTGCAAGCGGCCCCGTGCCGGCTTGTAGCTTGCGGCTTGTAGCTTGCGGCTGATTTATCGGTAGCGGCCCAGTTCCAGCTTGGCGATGGAGTCCAGATGCACTTCGTCGGGGCCGTCGGCCAGCCGCAGGGTGCGCAGGTTGGCCCAGGCGCTGGCCAGGAAGGTGTCCTGGCAGACGCCCAGGGCGCCGTGCACCTGAATGGCGCGGTCGACCACGTTGGCGGCCATTTCCGGGGCGATCACTTTGATCATGGCGATTTCCTGGCGGGCCACCTTGTTGCCGACGGTGTCCATCATGTGCGCCGCTTTCAGGGTCATCAGCCGGGCCTGCTCGATCTCCAGGCGCGAGCGGGCGATGTTCTTGCGGATCGAGTCGAACTGGGACAGCTTGCGGCCGAACGCTTCGCGCTCTTCCACCCGCTTGCACATGGCTTCCAGGGCGCGCTCGGCGACGCCGATGGAGCGCATGCAGTGGTGGATACGGCCCGGGCCCAGGCGGCCCTGGGCGATTTCGAAGCCGCGGCCTTCGCCGAGAATCAGGTTGCTGGCCGGCACCCGCACGTCGGTGAAGGTGATTTCCGCGTGGCCCTTGGGGGCGTGGTCGTAGCCGAACACGTGCAGGGCGCGCTCGATCTTCACGCCGGGGGTGTCCAGCGGTACCAGAATCTGTGACTGCTGCTGGTGGCGCGGCGCGTCCGGGTCGCTCTTGCCCATCACGATGGCGATCTTGCACTCGCTGGACATGGCGCCGGAGGACCACCATTTGCGGCCGTTGATCACGTAGTCGTCGCCGTCACGCTTGATCTCGGTGCAGATGTTGGTGGCGTCGGACGAGGCCACCGCCGGTTCGGTCATCGAGAAGCAGGAGCGGATTTCGCCGTTGAGCAGCGGCTTGAGCCACTGTTCCTGCTGTTCCGGGGTGCCGTAGCGGGCCAGCACTTCCATGTTGCCGGTGTCCGGCGCCGCGCAGTTGAAGATTTGCGGGGCGATGGCGCTGCGGCCCATCACTTCACACAGGTGGGCGTAGTCGTAGTTGCTGAGGCCGGCGCCGTGCTCGCTTTCCGGCAGGAACAGGTTCCAGAGCCCTTCGGCTTTGGCCTTGTTCTTCAGTTCCTTGATGATCGGCGGCGGGGTCCAGCGGTCGTCGCTGTTGCCGTGCTGTTCGGCGTAGACGGCCTCGGCGGGGTACACATGGGCGTCCATGAAGGCGACAAGCTGGTCATACAGGGCCTGGGCCCGGTCGGAAAGGGGCAACATCGGGGGGCTCTCCTCGAGGTTATCTCGTGTTTATTCTGGCATTCGAATCGGCCCCGAAATGTGGCATGACCGGATGGTCGCGTCAAATTTTTCGGAACGATGTTCCGAAATTACTGACCGGACAGGGAGGGGCATTCGCGCAGGCTGCCGAGGTAGCAGTCGACGAAGTGCTCGGCTTCGGCTTCCAGGTCGAAGGAGTCGGGGATCAGCAGCCAGGTGTAGAGCATGCCGGTCATCTGCACGTGCAACATGGTGATGGCACGCTCGATGTTGAGGGTGTCGGGCAGCTGGCCCTGGGCGATGGCGTTATTGAGGGTGCGGCGGATCTTGTCCGAGCCGTCCATGTAGGTTTCCTGCTGGCGGGCCATGAGCGGGTCGGTCTTGGCGGTGAACTCGCATTTGTGGAAGATAATTTCAAACACGCGTTTCCGGCACGGATCTCGCACGGTATCGTGGAGCACGTAAACCAGCAGCTCGCGGAGCTTGCCCAGCGGGTCGGTCTCGTCCGGGCTTTCCGCCTGTTGGGAGAGGGATTCCATGGGCAGACGGTGCCGTTCGGTCATGGCGACGAAGACATCGTGCTTGTTCTTGAAATGCCAGTAGATCGCACCACGGGTGACGCCCGCCTCCTCGGCGATGTCACTCAGGGACGAGCGGGACACCCCTTTCTCGTGAAACACGCGCTCGGCGGCATCGATGATTTGCTCGCGGGTTTCGAGGGCTTCCGCCTTGGTGCGCCTGGCCATCGGCTGCTCCTGGGTCGTTCGTGGCTAAGGATTCATGCTTTATTCACTATACATACGTTTCTGAATGTATGTATACTCCCAAGCTGTTTTTCCATCCGCTTTTAATAGAAAAACCGAGGTTCCCATGCGCACAGCTCCGGTTGCTTTACCGATTGCCTTATTTCTCAGTCTCGCCCTCGCGGCCTGCGGCGGCGACGACCAGGCGGGTGGCGAACAACCGCCGCCGGAAGCCGGCTTTATCACCGTTGAACCGGAGCCGTTCACCATCACCAGCGAGTTGCCCGGCCGCACCACCCCGCACCAGGTGGCCGAGGTGCGCCCGCAGGTCAACGGCATCATCGAAGAGCGGCTGTTCGAGGAAGGCCAGCTGGTGGAAAAAGGCGCGCCGCTCTACCGCATCGACGACAGCCTCTACCAGGCGGACGTGGAAAGCGCCCGGGCCGAGCTGGCGCGCGCCCAGGCGACCCTGAAGTCCACCCGGCTGCGCGCCCAGCGGTTCGAGAAGCTGCTGGATATGAAAGCGGTGAGTCAGCAGGAGTATGACGAGGCGGAAGCGGCGCTGGGCGAGAACCAGGCCCAGGTGGCCTCGGCCCGGGCGGCGCTGAGCAGCGCCCGCACCAACCTGGACTACACCACCCTGGAAGCACCGATCAGCGGCCGCATCGGCCGTTCCACGGTGACCGCCGGGGCGCTGGTGACCGCCAACCAGGCGCAATCCCTGGCGACCATCCGTCAGCTGGACCCGATTTACGTGGACCTGACCCAGTCCGCCCGTGAGCTGCGCCGTCTGCGCCAGGCGCTGGAAAACGGCGAGCTGGAAAAAGTCGGCGAGGACGAAGCGCGGGTCACCCTGCTGATGGAAGACGGCAGCGAGTATCAGGAAGAAGGCGTGCTGCAGTTCTCCGAATACGCGGTGGAAGAAAGCACCGGCTCGGTGACCCTGCGGGCCCTGTTCCCCAACCCGGACGGCGACCTGCTGCCGGGCATGTTCGTGCGCGCCAAGCTGCCCGAGGGCGAGCGCAGCGAGGCGATTCTGGTGCCGCAGAAAGGCATCGCCCGGGATTCCACCGGCCAGGCCACCGCCATGGTGATCAACGACAACGACCAGGTGGAGCGGCGCAACGTGACCACCGAACGCGCCGTGGGCAACCGCTGGCTGATCGCCGAAGGCCTGAACGGCGGCGACCGGTTAATCGTGGAAGGCCTGCAGAAAGTCCAGCCGGGCATGACAGTGAAGCCGGTGAAGGTGGACGAGGAAGACGTCGAAGCCGGCCCGCAAATGGAGAAAGGCGAAACCCCGCCGGAGCAGAAGCAGAAAGAGCAGCAGGAAGGGCTCGACGGCGAGAACCCGGCCTCCAGTGGCACCCAGTCGGGTGGCGGCGACAACCAGTAATCGGGGATTATCATGGCACGCTTTTTTATCGACAGACCGATTTTCGCCTGGGTGATCGCCATCGTGATGATGCTCGCCGGGGTGCTTTCGATCTACAACCTGCCGGTGGAGCAGTACCCCACCGTGGCGCCGCCGGAAGTGACCATCGAGGCCACCTACCCGGGGGCGTCGGCGAAGGTGGTGGAAGACTCGGTCACCCAGGTGATCGAGCAGCAGATGAACGGCATCGACAACCTGCTGTACATCACCTCCACCAGTGATTCGGCGGGCAACGCCCAGATCGCGATCACCTTCGCGCCGGGCACCAACCCGGACATCGCCCAGGTGCAGGTGCAGAACAAGCTGCAGCTGGCCACCCCGCTGCTGCCGCAGGAAGTGCAGCAACAGGGTGTGCAGGTGACCAAGTCCTCGGACTCGTTCCTGATGGTGATGGCGTTCAACTCCAAGGACGGCTCCATGAGCCGTTCGGACCTGGCCGACTTCGTCGCCGCCAATGTGCAGGACCCGATGAGCCGGGTGCAGGGCGTGGGCCAGATCCAGCTGTTCGGCTCGCAGTACGCGATGCGCATCTGGCTGAACCCGGACGACCTGAACCAGTACAACCTGACCCCGGCGGATGTGATCGCCGCGGTGGAAGCGCAGAACAACCAGGTGGCCGGCGGCCAGCTGGGCGGCGCCCCGGCGGTGGAAGGCCAGCAGCTGAACGCCTCGATCATCGCGCAAACGCGGCTGGAGGACCCGGACGAGTTCAAGCAGATTCTGCTGCGCGTCAACGACGACGGCTCGCGGGTGCTGCTGGGTGACGTGGCCCGGGTCGAGCTGGGTTCGGAAAACTATCAGGTGCAGGGCCGCTTCAACGGTTCGCCGGCGGCGGGCCTGGGTATCAACCTGGCGACCGGCGCCAACGCCCTGGACACCGCCGAGGCGGTGCGCGCCAAGCTGGAAGAGCTGCGCCCGCTGTTCCCGGACAACATCGAGGTCTCCTACCCCTACGACACCACCCCGTTCGTGGAAATCTCGATCATGGAGGTGGTGAAAACCCTGTTTGAAGGCATCGCCCTGGTGTTCCTGGTGATGTTCCTGTTCCTGCAGAATTTCCGCGCCACGCTGATTCCCACCATCGCGGTGCCGGTGGTGTTGCTGGGCACCTTCGCGATTCTGCTGGCGTTCGGCTTCACGGTGAACACCCTGACCATGTTCGGCATGGTGCTGGCCATCGGCCTGTTGGTGGACGACGCCATCGTGGTGGTGGAGAACGTGGAACGGGTAATGGTGGAGGACGGCCTCTCGCCACGGGAAGCGACGCGCAAATCCATGGGCCAGATCACCGGCGCGCTGGTGGGCATCGCCCTGGTGCTGTCGGCGGTGTTTATTCCCATGGCGTTCTTCCCCGGCTCCACCGGCGCCATTTACCGCCAGTTCTCGATCACCATTGTCTCCGCCATGGTGCTGTCGGTGCTGGTGGCGTTGATCCTGACGCCGGCGCTGTGCGCCACCATGCTCAAGCCGATCCACGCCGACCATCAGAAAACCAAGGGCTTCTTCGGCTGGTTCAACCGCAACTTCGACCGCGCCAGCCGCGGCTACCAGGGCAAGGTGGAGAAGATTCTCGGCCGCCGTGGCCGCTACCTGCTGATCTACGTGGCGATTGTCGGCGTGCTGGCGTTCGCCTTCATGCGCCTGCCCTCGGCGTTCCTGCCCGAGGAAGACCAGGGCATCATGCTGACCCAGGTGCAGCTGCCGGTGGGTTCCACCCAGGGGCAGACCATCGAAGTGCTGAAGAAGATGGAGAACTACTTCCTCAATGAGGAACAGGGCGCGGTGGAATCGATCTTCACCGTGGCCGGCTTCAGCTTCGCCGGCCGGGGCCAGAACTCGGGCATCGCCTTCGTGCGCCTGAAGGACTGGTCGGAACGGGACCTCTCCGAGGACGGCGTGCAGCATGTGGTGCAGCGCGCCATGGGCTACTTCTCGACGATTCGCGAGGCGGTGATCTTCGCCCTCAACCCGCCGTCGATTCCGGCGCTGGGCACCTCCGACGGCTTTAACTTCCAGTTGCAGGATCAATCCGGGCTGGGCCACGAGGCGCTGTCCGAGGCCCGCGACCAGCTGCTGGCGGCCGCCAATCAGCACCCGGCGTTGACCGGCGTGCGCCACAACGGCCTGGCGGATACGCCCCAGTACAAGCTCAACGTGGACCGCGCGGAAGCGCAGGCGATGGGCATCTCGCTGTCGCAGATCAACAACACCCTGGCGGTGGCCTGGGGCTCCAGCTACGTCAACGACTTCGTCGACCGGGGCCGGGTGAAACGGGTCTATGTGCAGGGCGACGCGCCCTTCCGCATGCTGCCCGAGGACATCGGCGACTGGTACGTGCGCAACGACACCGGCGAAATGGTGCCGTTCTCGGCCTTCGCCAGCGGCGAGTGGATTTACGGCTCGCCGCAGCTGGAGCGCTACAACGGCCTGTCGTCGATGAACATCCAAGGCAACGCGGCGGCCGGCTACAGTACCGGTGACGCCATGGCGGCGATGGAATCGCTGGCGGCGGACCTGCCGGCGGGCATCGGCTACGAATGGACCGGGCTGTCGTTCCAGGAGCGCCAGTCCGGCAACCAGGCGCCGCTGCTGTACGCGCTGTCGCTGCTGGTGGTGTTCCTGAGCCTGGCGGCGCTCTATGAAAGCTGGTCGATTCCGTTCGCGGTGATGCTGGTGGTGCCGCTGGGCATTATCGGCGCGGTACTCGGCGCCACCCTGCGCGGGCTGGAAAACGACGTGTTCTTCCAGGTGGGGCTGCTGACCACCATCGGCCTGTCGGCGAAGAACGCGATTCTGATCGCGGAATTCGCCAAGGATCTGGAGGACCAGGGCCGCGCCCTGCTGGACGCCACCCTGGAGGCGACCCGCATGCGGCTGCGTCCGATTCTGATGACGTCGCTGGCGTTCGGCCTCGGTGTGACGCCGTTGATGCTGAGCAGCGGCGCCGGCTCCGGCGCGCGTAACGCCATCGGTACCGGCGTGTTCGGCGGCATCACCGCCGCCACGGTGCTGGCGATCTTCTTTATCCCGCTGTTCTACGTGGTGGTGCGCAAATTGTCCGGCGTGCCGCTGACCGGCAAGAAAGAGGTGCGAGAATGAACCGCAAAGCCCTGACCGCGCTGTTCGCCACCCTGGCCGTGGCCGGCTGCACCCTGGCGCCGGACTACCAGCAGCCGGAGTCGCCGGTGCCGGCCACCGCCGGCGACAATCAGCGGATCGCCGAGGAACTGGTGCTGCCGGGCTGGGAAGCCCTGTTCCAGGACCCGCAGCTGCAGCAGCTGATCCGCACCGCGCTGAGCAACAACCGGGACCTGCGCCTGGCGCTGCTGGACGTGGCCGAGGCGCGCGCCCAATACCGCATCGAGGGCGCGGCGCTGTACCCGGAGCTGTCCGTGGACGGCGAAGGCAGCCGCCAGCGCCTGCCGGCGGACCTGAGCCAGACCGGCGACAGCGAGATCCAGACCCAGTACAGCGTGGGCCTGGGCGTGGCCGCCTACGAGGTGGACCTGTTCGGCCGCCTGCGCAGCCTCAAGCAGTCCGCGCTGCAGCAGTACCTGGCCACCGAGGAGGCGCGCCGCAGCGCCCACATCACGCTGGTGTCGGAGGTGGCGAACGCCTACCTGACGCTGCAGGCGGACCGCCGCAATCTGCGCATCAGCCGGGAAACCGTGGAAGCCCAGC